>NZ_JBALNY010000081.1:8186-16728 GCF_036962145.1 Bacillus sp. JJ1764
AAAAATGATTGATGACCAATAATGTTTCATTTTCATATGTTCTTGTATAGGCAAAAACGGCATCATCATGCTCGAAAAGTAGTTGGAAATCTCCCTCGGTAATGACATCATATTGTTTCCGCAATTGAATTAGTTTTTGGTAATGATAAAAGATTGAATCCTGTTGTTGAACCGCTTTTTCTGCATTAATTTCAGGATAATTGTTAGCAACCTCTATCCAAGGTGTTCCTGAGGTGAATCCAGCATGGTTACTCACATTCCATTGCACAGGAGTACGGGAATTATCACGTGATTTTTGTTTGAGAATCTCAAGAATTTCACTATCGGACAACCCTTCTTGTTTTTTGATGTTAAACATATTTAAAGATTCTACGTCGCGATATTGGTCAATGGAATGGAAGTTTGGATTGGTCATGCCGAACTCCTCGCCCTGATAAATATAGGGGGTGCCTTGTATCAAATGAAGGGCGGTTGCCAGCATTTTTGCTGATTCCTTATGATAGGTTCCATCACTTCCAAATCTAGAAACAGCCCGTGGTTGATCATGATTGCACCAAAATAGGGCGTTCCAGCCACCACCTTTATTCATTTCCACTTGCCATTTAGATAGGATATCTTTTAAGGCATAAAAGTCAAAGGGAGCTCTAGTCCATTTGTCGCCGTTTGGATAATCAACCTTCAGGTGGTGGAAACTAAACACCATATTTAATTCTTCACGATCAGGATTTGTATAGTTGATGCATTGATCAATCGAAGTAGAGGACATTTCACCAACTGTCATTATGTTATATTTCGAGAAAACCTTCTGATTCATTTCATGTAAAAACTCATGAATTCGCGGCCCATCGGTGTAAAATTTACGTCCATCGGTATCATCCTGAGGAAATTGCTGGTTTTTTGATATTAAATTAATGACATCTAAACGGAACCCATCGACGCCTTTTTTCAACCAGAAATGCATCATCTCATATAGTGCTTCTCTCACATTTTTATTTTCCCAGTTCAAATCTGCTTGAGTCACATCGAATAAATGCAGGTAGTATTGATCAGTCTTCTCATCATATTCCCATGCAGAACCACCAAATTTTGACTGCCAGTTATTTGGTGCCCGGCCATTTACGCTATCTTTCCAAATGTAATAGTCACGATATGGATTTTCTTTGGAGGACTTTGCCTGTTGAAACCATTCATGTTCCGTAGAAGTATGGTTGATCACGATATCCATGATTATTTTTATATCACGATTATGTGCTTCAGCTAAAAGCTGTTCAAAGTCTTTCATTGTTCCGTAATCTTCATGAATACTGTAATAATCACTGATATCATAGCCATTATCGCGTTGTGGCGATTTATAGATAGGAGTGAGCCACAAAACGTCCACACCTAATTGTTTTAAATAATCAAGTTTTTCAATAATTCCCTGTAAATCTCCGGTCCCTTTTCCGGTCGTGTCATTAAAGCTTTTTGGGTAGATTTGATAGACGACCGCTTTTTTCCACCATGCTGTTGACATTATAAACACCTGCCTAATTCTTTTAGTTCTTCAATGTAGAAAAGGAGGGAGTAGATCCCCCTCCTAGATGGAGTTATTTTTTAAAGGCAAATTTTTTCATGCGTGTTTTTGAAAAAATAAGCGTTAGCGTAAATGGGATTACAATCGCAACAACCATAGCAATCGCAAACATCACCATATGCTTAGGTTGAATAGATAAAATACCAGGTAAACCGCCAACACCAATAGAGTTAGCCATGACATTACTTCCTACGGATACGACAGCGGCGCACATGGAGCCAAGCATCGCAGCTAAAAATGGGAAGCCATATTTCAAGTTAATACCGAACATGGCCGGCTCCGTTACACCTAAGTAACAGGAAATCGCTGCTGGAATGGAAACTTGTTTTTCTTCTTCGTCTTTACGGTTAATGTAAATCATGGCCAGTACGGCAGAACCTTGAGCAATGTTAGATAGGGCGATCATTGGCCAAAGGTTAGTTCCACCAAGCTCACTCATTAATTGTAGGTCAATAGCATTGGTCATATGATGCAGGCCTGTTATAACAAGTGGGGCATAAGCAAATCCAAAGATTGCAGCAAATAACCAACCAAATGATGAGGTTAAGCTTGAGTACACGACTTTGGAAATTCCTGAACCGATACTCCAGCCTAATGGTCCTAAGATTGTATGAGCGATCAAAACAGTGGGAATTAATGCGAAAAACGGAACTACAATCATCGAGATAGAGTTTGGAACAATTTTTCGAAGTCTAGTTTCTAAGAATGCTAATGTGAAACCTGCTAGGATAGCCGGAATAACTTGTGCCTGATAACCAATCATTTTAACTTTGGCAAAACCAAAATCCCAATATGGAATTTCTTTTGCGCTAGCTACGCCATAAGCATTTAATAGTTGAGGTGAAACTAGTGTAATACCAAGAACAATACCAAGAATTTGGGACGCACCCATTTTTTTAGCAATCGACCAGGTAATTCCGACCGGAAGGAAGTGGAAGACAGCTTCACCGATCAGCCATAAGAATGAGTGGACTCCGGCCCAAAATTGGGAAACTTCAATTATTGTTTTTGTACCATTGTCTAATAATTTAATGTCACCTATAACATTCCGAAAACCAAGAATTAAACCACCAACAACCAAAGCAGGAATTAAAGGGGTGAAGATATCTGCAAGGTGGGCAATCATTCTTTGCAACCAGTTCATATTTTGCTTAGCTGCAATTTTAGCATCTTCCTTGGAAGTGCCATCAACACCGGCAAGTTTCGTAAAATCATTATAGAATGAAGCAACTTCATTCCCAATGATTACCTGGAATTGACCTGCCTGAGTAAATGTACCTTTTACGAGTTTAATGGATTCGATTTTTTGAATATCCGCAATGCTTGGATCATTAAGAACGAATCGCATGCGTGTTGCACAATGGGTAACGGCTGCAATGTTAGTCTTACCACCAATGTGTTCCAGCAGTTCTTTTGCTGGTTCTGTAAACTTTGACATATGTTTCTCCCCCTGTGGAAATGGATTTTTATTCCACTTTATTTATTAATGTTTCAAATCCCAACTTTTATACAGGATTCATTTGATGTACTTTTAACAACCTGTATATACAAGTTTTGATTACGTTTTCATTTTAACTTGTATATACAGGTTTGTCAACGAAGAATTTCAATTTTTTAATGGGTGTGTTTTTCTAAAAACTACGTTTTTATTAGTAAGAAGGGAAATGGTGTTTTGGAAAGGCTTATCACTACACGAGGGGAAAAAGTGAACGATCTTTAAAGAAATCTTTATACTGTGCCATGAAAATTATAAGTAAAAGTCATGAACTCACTAACATGCTTTACTACTTTAAATCATTGAAATATATATAGAAGAATGCTAAAATAAAATTGTTTAAATTCTTCTGAATTTAGACCTCCTAAATTTGGATCTTGGGCTTACCGGGTTCCTTTTAACCTTTGTTGAAATGACAAGGGTTCTTTTTATGTGAATACTTTTTGGTATTCAAAGTTAGAATAAAAAATTGGAGGATTGATGATGGGGTGGCATTCGCTACGATGTTAAATGCAATTCCATTTGATTTTTGAAAAAATTTTTTGAATAAATAAGTGTAATTTTTACATAAAACAATACCTCTTGGAGGCAACTTTATGGAATTTAGGACGTATGATTATTGGGATGATAAAATATGGGCTGAAGCAGGCCCCATCTATGAAAAGGCATTTGCCGGTAAAGGGGCTAAGCCGGAAAAAGTGATCCGTAACATGTTCAAAAAGCAGATTTGTTTTTTACAAATTGGTTTAATTGATGAAAAGGCCGTTGCGATAGCTTTAACAGGGAAATTACCTGGTAATCATGGTTTGGTAATCGATTATATGGCTGTTCGTGAGGATTGGCAGCATCTGGGTATTGGCCGTGAAATGGTCGATCGTATTAAGTATTGGGCCATTTCAAAGAATGAAATTGAAAGAATGATGATAGAGGTCGAAGCGGAATCAACTGCAGAAAACCTCTCCAGAATTCACTTTTGGGAAAACTGCGGCTTTTCTTTATCCGATTACGTTCACCACTACATATGGGTGCCGGAACCATATAAGGCTATGTATCTTGACTTGGTGCCAGGCACCTTTCTGCAATCCGGAAAAGAACTGTTCCAGTATATTGGTCAATTTCACAAGTTTTCGTTTCAAGGTGCTTAAAAATCTTCAAAAATTGCAGGTTTTATTTTAAGGAATGTTGTATATAATACGGAGGTTCATTTTGAAAAGGAGTGTATGGGATGAAGGGACAAACTACACCGTATTTTATGTTTAATGGTAATGCAAAGGAAGCGTTGGATTTCTATAAAAGTGTGTTTGGTGGAGAGATTTCTGAACTTCAAACATATGCGCAGGCCGGATATCAACATTCTCCTGAAGCAGCTGACCGTTTGATCCATGGACGTTTTAATAGTGGAGATTTATTTTTTATGGTTTCTGATTCTTCCCCAGGTTCAACTATTATTGCGGGAAACAACATTTCTTTAGTCATTAATTTGGAGAGTGACGATGAAATTCAAAACATCTTTGATGTTCTTAAGGAAAATGGGAAGGTTCATATGGAACTGCAAGATACATTTTGGGGAGCCCGTTACGCAAAAGTAGTAGATCAATATGGAATAGCATGGGATTTAAATTATCAAAAATCATAATAAATAAACAAAAAAGCACTTCGCGGTGCTTTTTTGCATTTACGATCCTAATCTAAAAACCTATTCTTCCATTTTGGAGAAGGAATCATACAGCTTTCTTTTTTACCAAACCATTTGTAACGGTTGTTTGCGATAAAATCATATATACCATTACGAATGGTGCTTGGGATAATAAAAAAGATAGCAAGCCATTTCCAGTAGCCAGCCAAATTCTGGCAAACTCGTAGAGCAGCATCTGATTTAAAGAAAACCTTGTCATGGTCAATTAATATGAAACTATTTATATCTGTATTTACATGATATTTTTTTAATAGGTTTTGACCCATTTTGCCTTGGATGGAAGCAAATTGAAAGTGTCCTTTTGGGTCTCGTTTTATGATGAATTGAACACTGCTGTTACAAAGATTGCAGACACCATCGAACAAGATAATTTGTTTCAAAATCTCACCAGCTTTACTTTTTCACTGTATTTATCTACTTAATTTTAACATATTTTATAAATACTCATTATAAACCAAATACGTCTTAATGAAGGGTGATAGGAACATGATGTGGAAGAATAATTTTACAAAGTTGCTGGGAATAGAATTTCCTCTGATTCAGGCACCTATGGCAGGAGGGGTTACAACACCTGAGTTAGTAGCGGCTGTTTCGAATGCCGGAGGACTAGGGATGCTTGGGGCCGGATATTTGAGTCCTGTCCAATTGCGGATGCAGATTAAGGAAATAAAAGCACGTACAGATAAGAATTTCGGAGTAAATTTGTTTGTGCCATCGCCGTATAAACAGAATCCAGAAAAATTAAATGAAACGAAGCAGCTGTTATCTCAGCTCATAGCTGAATTGGATGTTGAACAGCCCCCAATCCATTTACCAACATACGAAGAGGACCTCCAAATTTTTACAGAGCATGTTGATATTTTAATAGAGGAAAACATTCCAATTTGTTCGTTTACGTTCGGAATACCTCCTAAAGATTTGGGAACCAAATTAAAAGAACATTCGTCAATATTGATAGGAACAGCCACAACTGTTAACGAGGCAATTCTTAATGAAGAAGCAGGAATGGATGCTGTGGTAACGCAGGGGATGGAGGCTGGAGGCCATCGTGGAACATTCCTTATTGAGGATCAAAACAGTCTGATTGGTCTGATGTCACTTATACCACAAGCGGCAGATCATATTGCCATTCCCATTATCGCTGCTGGAGGAATCATGGACGGAAGAGGGTTGGTGGCGGCAAGGTGTCTTGGTGCTTCAGCGGTTCAAATGGGAACAGCGTTTTTGGTCTGTGAAGAAAGTGGTGCAAACCGGCAGCATAAAGAAGCAATCCTCCATGCCAACGAAGATCAAGTTGTGTTGACGAAGGCTTTCTCAGGTAAGCTAGCTAGAGGGGTAAAAAATCAATTTATTGAAAAAATTCAGCACTATGAGGCGAACCTCCCTGATTATCCACTACAAAATGAACTCACCAAAGTTATAAGAAAGGCAGCGGTACAATGTGGCAATAAAGAATTTATGTCCTTGTGGTCAGGACAGAGCCCAAGATTAGCGCAAGTACGAACTGTTCAAGAGTTATTCGATACACTCTGTAAAGAAGTGCAACAATTTAAATTTTAATCTAAAATAAAGGGAAATTTATGTAATTTGAAATAAATATGGTAAACTGGTATCAGTTCGACATTTTCTGCGATTAGATCGGGAAAGAAAGGGAGGAGGACAAAAGTGAAATTTCATATTATTAAAAAGGCTCCCTTCTTACTGCTTTTGTTGGTGTTGCCTGTGTTGGGCAAGATGTATGAATGGCTAAACAATCGACCACATCGGGCGGTTGATATTTCTACCACATTGGATCAATATATCCCCTTTATGCCCGTATTTATTATTCCTTATATCTTATGGTATGGGTATATTTTCATATATTTGGTTTATTTTTGTTTCAAAGATACCAAGGTTTATATTAAAACCATCATATTGATCGTGACAGCAGAATGTATTTGTTTCATAGTTTATTACTTTTTCCAAACCACCGTGCCAAGGCCTGAGGTGCTAGGTCACCATGCTCTTGAGAACCTTGTTAGGTATATCTATGAGAATGATCAGCCATTCAATTGTTTTCCAAGCATCCATGTATTAACGACTTTTGTGATCATTTTGGCATCACTACATATAAAAAACAAACATTTTCTAAATACAATAATGATCCATGTCATAGGGTCATTCATCATCATTTCCACTTTATTTGTAAAACAGCATGTTATATTCGATATGATTGGATCATTGTTCCTTGTAACATTTCTTTACGGTGTCACATTTGATCAATTATGGATTCATCAAAAATCAGAAACTGTCTACGCAAAGGACAAATAAAAGAGTGTCTACATGGACACTCTGTTTTTGTTTAGATTCACAAAAAGTTTGTTCACTCACCCTTCAAAAATCCGCTTTTTTAAGCCATATGAACTGTTTTGATATGTTGAAGATTGAGAAAAACGGGTTCCTCTTTAGCTGTAATTAACTCCACAAAATTATTTTTTATCGTTTGAATTTTGCCAATGACATTATCATTTTCTCCAATATTAAAAATAACCAATTCTCCAGTTAATTTATCAATTTGGACTTCAAAAGATCGAGCAAAAGTAATATTGTTGGGGTTCACCGGTAAACTTGAATTATTTAATCCATAGGGTCTTATATTATTAGTGTATGGGATTAACCATTTTAAGTGGTTCAAAGAAATGAACATCGTCTTATAAATGGGAGAGTAAAATACAAAGTAATTATTCATGATACTTAAAATATAGCCGTGCAATGTTTGTTTACTGGTTATATAAATTTCTGTGAAAATTCCTTTTGCGGCAGTAAGTGTTTTCCTTAAGGAAATTTCCTCGTTATGGTGGTCAAGGGGATTTGGTTCATTAGAAAAAGTAATTTCTTCAATTTCATCTTGCTTTAAATATTGCCAATTCTGACAATGGATGGAGGGAATATACAAATAATCCTGGCCGTTAAAAAGAACCCATAAATCACTTCCTACATCCACTAACATACCGCTAAGAATTTTCTTTCCAGATAACTCAAGTTTTACATACTTTCCGATATTTACCTTCATCTGCATTTATTCACATCCTTTCCTGCGGATGTCAAGTACAAAGTGGGAAGGGCCTTTTACCAAACTAATTGTTTAATAGCTTATTTTTTCGTTGAATACCCTAACTCACTAGTAAATGGTGGTTTTAATTTTTTGAGAACCATGATTAAAATCAATTAACAAATTTCTTTGAATTTGTCATCGGCCAACCGGTGTATGATGAAGTTCCAACAATATTCTCTTCTGAATAGAGATCACCTGCGAAACTCTTAGTTTTTTTCGATGATTGGGACTCCATATTGTTTTTCTTTGCTGTATTTTTTTCCTTTGTTTCTATATTATTTTTTATTTCTTTTTCATCTTGGCCTTTGACTGTTGTGGCAACTGATTCATTTTTAAGTCCGTGTGTGTGATGAGGAGCTCCGGGAGGTGTTGATGGAACAGGTTTAGAGAGTTTTAACTTTACTACCTTGGCGGATTCTTCTCTTTTAATAACCATATTGTTTCCGCTATACTTCTTTTCTTTTTTCTTGTCATTCTTTTCATTTTTTGAGGAAGATTTTGCTTTTTGACTTTTTTCCTCTTTATTGTTTTTTTCTTGTTTATTATTTTTTTCTTCCTCTTCTTTCCTTTGTTTATACTCCACTTTGTCCTTGGAATTGGAAGTAACTGCTTGATTGTTATTTTCTTTTGATTGTGATTGGGAATGATTTTGATTTTGATTTGAATCGTTTGATTGATTATTCT
>NZ_JBALNY010000082.1:0-9740 GCF_036962145.1 Bacillus sp. JJ1764
AACGAGAAGGCCCCCGGCATCTAAATGTCCTTCATGCTAGAGATGAAAGACAAAAACAATAAGAGTCCCCGTTCTATTATCTTACAACCCATTTTACCCCTGGTTCACTTCACAACTGGATTCCTCGGCCGACGATCATGCAAGAATAAAATCATCTCGCCGAACTTATTGGCAAACGGCAAAACCATCAAGGAAGACACTACATTAAAGATGACACTGATATGTGCTAATTGAACTTCCACTCTGCTTGCCAGAAGAGGTGCATACATCGTTAAAAAAGGAATAAGTGGAATAAATACCAAAACCCCAAAAACATTTAGCCAGACGTGTGCAAAGGCTGCTAGTCTAGATTCTGCACCACCTCCAACCGAAGCAATCACAGCTGTAATACAAGTACCGATATTTGCCCCTAACACAATAGCAATGCCTGCATCAAGCTGAAGCAGTCCAGCGGTCAAAAAGCCCATGGTTATCCCAGTCATGGCTGTACTCGATTGAATGATAGCCGTAATAATTGCCCCGGTTATTAAGCTTAATAATATATTGTCATTAATCGATAGGATAAATGAATGAATAAATCCCATTGAGGTTAAAGGTTGAGCCAGCATTTCGAACCCTTTCATTGCGGTAAAAACAGAGGCAATTCCCAACAGTAGCATACCGATACTTCTGGACTTTTTATTGGGAAACAAAATTAAAAATGCGCCTGTGATAGCGAGTGGCATCAGAATGGTATCCAAATTAAACGTAATTAACTCCGTTTTAAAGGTTGTTCCAATATTGGTTCCTAAAATAATGCCGATTGATTGAGGAAATGTCATAATTTTGGCTGAAATTAGCCCTATGGTAATAACCATAACCGCCGAGCTACTTTGTAACAACGCCGTTATAAAGGTACCTGTTAACATACCCTTAAATGGTGTTTTCGTTAATTTGATCAGCCATGTTTTAAGGTTCTTGGCTGATAAATTAAATAAACCAAACCGAATAATCATCATTCCAAAAATAAATAATAAAATGCAAAGAATAAATAATAGTATGTATAGCATGTCTAGGCCTCCTTTCCATTCATTCTATGGTCTAAGGGATAGGGACATGCCATAATTAAGCCAGGGCAAACAATTTTGTATAAAAAATCGAGAGACTGCGAATTTCAGTTGACCTTGTTTAAAGGTTATATTATAATTGCATGGTACATGGATTGATGTAAGTGTGTTGTGTTTCGGAGGGAGGGAAAGAGGATGTCTAAAACCGTCGTTCGTAAAAACGAATCGCTTGAAGATGCTCTTCGTCGCTTCAAACGTTCTGTATCAAAAACTGGTACTTTGCAAGAGGCAAGAAAGCGCGAATTCTACGAAAAGCCAAGTGTAAAACGTAAGAAAAAGTCTGAAGCAGCAAGAAAACGTAAGTTTTAAGAGGGTGTATTAAATGAGTCTTCTCGAGCGTTTAAATAATGATATGAAACAAGCGATGAAAAGTAAGGAAAAAGACAAACTGTCAGTTATTCGGATGATTAAAGCTTCCATGCAAAACGAGGCGATTAAGCTTGGTGTAAAAGAGCTATCCGAATCTGATGAGTTAACGATCCTTTCTCGCGAATTAAAACAACGCAAAGACTCCCTCCATGAGTTTGATAAAGCCGGTCGTCCAGACTTGGTTGAAAAATTGCGTACAGAATTGACAATTGTCGAACTGTATATGCCGAAACAGCTTTCCGAAGAGGAACTATCAGAAATAGTAAAAGAAACTATTGCTGAAGTCGGTGCAAAATCAAAAGCGGAAATGGGAAAAGTGATGTCTGCTATTATGCCTAAAGTTAAGGGTAAAGCAGATGGAGCACTTGTAAATAAATTTGTACAACAACACCTTTCATAGTATTCTGACGTTAAGATCACAGGTTTTTTAAGCCTGTGATCTTTTATTTTTTTAAGGAATATATTGAAACCTTTTAGAGATATTAACGTAAATCATTATGTTAAATAAAACAGAAGGGGGGGTACGGATGACTGAATTATTAACGAACCCACTCGTAATAACCTTGCTCTTATCTGTGGCAGGAATCAGTATGGTCCTACAGTTGTTT
The DNA here is from genome assembly GCF_036962145.1 of Bacillus sp. JJ1764. NCBI lineage: Bacteria > Bacillati > Bacillota > Bacilli > Caryophanales > Bacillaceae > Bacillus > Bacillus sp. JJ1764. Next base: position 2,084 of record NZ_JBALNY010000082.1, read on the forward strand.
TCGCCAAAGTTTGGAATTACCGGTATCATTGGGATTTTGGCGCTCGTTCTATTCTTTTATGGTCATTATCAGGCAGGTTTGACTGGATACGGTACATTCTTATTATTTATCATGGGGATGGTCCTAATCTTTTTGGAATTTTTCCTTCCGGGGGCAGTTGCCGGGACACTTGGCGTCATTGCGTTAATTTTAAGTCTGTTTCTGGCAGGGGATAATACCATACAAATGGGGATTTCAATTATTATTGCAATAGCAGTGTCCATTGCGGTTTTCTTTATAATGATTAGAGTCCTTGGGAAAAAACTTGTTTTATTAAATAAAATGGTCTTGGAAGATTCAGCCCGAAAGGAAGACGGGTATGTCACTAATATTAACCGTACTGACTTGCTAGGAAAGGAAGGGATTACCCTAACAATTTTGCGGCCATCTGGGACGGTTATTATGGGTAATGAACGAATTGATGTCGTTACCGAAGGAGATTTTATTGAAAAGGACATGAAAGTAAAGGTAATAAAAGTTGAAGGCGCGCGTATTGTCGTCAGGGAAGTTAGATAAAAGGAGGTCATTTAGACCATGGATGTAGTTTCAGGAGGTTCTATTTTTGTCATTGCCATTGTTGTCATTGCATTAATCTTCTTAGGAATTTTATTATCGTTTGTACCGGTTATGCTATGGATTTCAGCCCTTGCAGCAGGTGTTAAAATCAGTATTTTTACTCTGGTTGGAATGAGACTGCGAAGAGTTATTCCGGGACGTGTTGTCAATCCGCTGATCAAGGCTCATAAGGCCGGGTTAAATGTAACCACTAATCAGCTTGAAAGTCACTATCTTGCTGGTGGTAACGTAGATCGTGTGGTTAATGCTCTTATTGCTGCGCATCGTGCCAATATCGAATTAACATTTGAACGTTGTGCCGCAATTGACCTTGCTGGCCGTGATGTATTACAGGCTGTGCAAATGAGTGTTAATCCTAAAGTTATTGAAACGCCGTTTATAGCCGGTGTTGCTAAAAATGGTATCGAGGTAAAGGCAAAAGCAAGGATTACCGTGCGGGCTAATATAGACCGTCTCGTAGGGGGGGCCGGTGAAGAAACCGTTGTAGCCCGTGTTGGTGAAGGGGTTGTTTCAACAATTGGTTCATCGGAAAGTCATAGTACTGTTTTAGAAAACCCTGACCTTATTTCTCAAACGGTATTATCAAAAGGGCTAGATGCTGGGACGGCTTTTGAGATCCTATCGATTGATATTGCCGATGTGGATATCGGTAAGAACATTGGGGCAGAATTGCAAACTGAACAAGCAGAGGCTGATAAGAGAATTGCCCAGGCAAAGGCAGAAGAACGAAGAGCTATGGCTGTAGCTTCTGAACAAGAAATGAAAGCCAGGGTGCAGGAAATGAGAGCGAAGGTTGTGGAAGCAGAAGCGACAGTACCTCTGGCAATGGCTGAAGCTTTAAAGTCAGGTAATATCGGCGTAATGGATTACTTAAACCTTAAAAATATCTCAGCAGATACAGATATGAGAGGATCGATAGGCAAAATGACTGGCGATAAAAAGGATAACCAGTAAAACAAAAGGAGTGGTGAAAGTTGGAGACACTAATCCTTTTCATTGTAATTGGGATTCTCTCCGCCATTTTTGGGAAAAACAGCAAACAGGTTCAGAAAAGCAAGCCTTTTGTTCCGAAACGGATGGAGGATGTCCGAACTTTGTTTGAATCAGTACCACCTAAAACCGCTCAAGTTGAACAGGATAATGCTCCTGTAACCAGATTAGAGGAACAGTACTTTCAGACAAAGGCAGAATTAGAAGATGCAAAGATTCCTATCAAAACTCCTGAAAAGCCAATTGGTCGAATGAGGATGACTCAGAAGGCTGAACAGAAGAAGGAACAGCCTGTTCCTATTGATTCACCAGATTCTCAAACTGTACTAAACGGAATCATTTGGTCAGAAATTCTCGGAGAACCCCGCTCGAAAAAACCGCACTTTTCTGGGAGAAGGTAAAACATAACCAAAGTCTTAAATCGAAAAAATGGTGCTAGAACTTCTTTTCATTTCATAAATATGAGATGAAAGGGGGTTCTTTTTTTATGGCAAAAAACTGGGGCAGTAGAGTTCGCAGCTGGATGGCTAAAAAAATGGATCTACCTCAAGATGTCATGATGGATTTACCCCGAATTACCATGATTGGACAAATCCATATATATATCGAAAATCACCGTGGGCTGTTGGCATTTACGGATAAAGAATTGCGGCTGCTGTTAAAACAAGGGCAGTTGTTAATAAAAGGCAGTTCTTTTGTGATCAAAACGATATTACCTGAAGAAATTCTACTTGAGGGGAAAATTGATCAAGTCATTTATATAAGTGAAAATCCAGGAGGAGCAGAATGAAGAACCAGTGGATTGAATTTTTATTTGGCATCGTTACAGTTAAGGTTACAGGCAAGGGATTAGAACGCTTTTTAAATGTGCTAACAAGGAATGGGCTTTATATTTGGCATGTTAGGAGGCATGGGACTGAAACTATTACTTTTAAAATAAGGCTTACTGAAGCCAAAAGCATCCGCCACTATGCCCGCAAAAGCGGCTGCAAAATTTCTTTTTTAAGAAGGAGCGGATCTCCATTTTTATTAAAAAGAATGTTGAAAAATAGCGGGTTTTTAATTGGAATTGGTCTTTTTCTATTTATGATTTTTTTACTGTCCAATGTCATTTGGGGGATCGAGATTAAAGGAGCAAAGCCTGCCACTGAATATCAAATTCGAAAAGAATTGGACAAGATGGGTGTGAAAATCGGTAAATTTCAATTTTCTGTCGATAATGTAGAAGCCATTCAAAGAAATTTAACCAATAATATTGGTGCACTAACATGGGTTGGTGTGGAGTTAAAAGGGACAACCTATCATCTTCAGGTAGTTGAAAAAAACCAGCCAAAAAGTCCGGAAACGCTGTCTCCTCAGAATTTGATCGCAAAAAAGAAAGCTGTAATCGTTGGCACCTATATTGAACAGGGGCAAAAGATGGTAGATATAAATGATCACGTCGAACAAGGACAATTGTTAGTGTCTGGTGAAATTGGAAAGGAAGGTTTACAGCCAGAATTAGTTGCAGCAAAAGGTGAAGTTTGGGGAGAAACTTGGTATAAGAGTCACGTGGAATTGCCTTATAAAACGAAGTTTAATGTGTATAGCGGAAAAGAAAAACAGAAATATTCACTGGTATTTTGGAATTTGGAAGTGCCGGTTTGGGGCTTTGGAAAACCCGAGTATTCCAACTATGTAACGGAAAAAAATGTTCATCGGCTTCACTTTCTTAAATGGGAACTTCCCATTTCGTTTATGGACAAAACTATTAGGGAACGGGAAGAATATGTACGTTCGTATACGAGAAGTGAAGCACAAGCCATGGCCATAAAATTAGCGAAAAAAGAAATAAAAAGCCACTTAGATGAAGAAGCTAAGATTAAAGATGAAAAAATTTTACATGAATCAGAAAAAAATGGTAAAGTTATACTGGACATTCATTTTAAAATCATTGAAAACATTGCGGTCGGGCAACCGATTTCCAAGGAGACTCATGAATGACAGAAAAATTAACTACTATTAGTGTACAACTTGAAAATCCGGCAGAAGCCATTGCTTTACTGGGAAATTCAGACCAAAATTTAAAAATATTTGATCAGGAACTTTCTGTATCGATCATAACTAGAGGCGAATCCGTCAGTCTTTCGGGGAATGCGGACCATGTAGCGCTAGCAGGTCAGGTTCTTGATAAATTGATGGTCGTTATTCGCAAGGGTGTTACCATAAGTCAAAGGGATGTACTCTATGCTATTCAAATGGCAAAAAGTGGAACGCTTGATTATTTTGTCAATTTATACGAAGAAGAGATTGGAAAGAATATTAAAGGAAAAACCATTCGAATCAAAACATTAGGTCAAAGACATTATGTGACTGCAATAAAAAAGAATGACCTTGTGTTTGGAATTGGTCCAGCTGGAACAGGCAAAACCTATCTTGCGGTAGTAATGGCAGTAAATGCGTTAAAAAATGGTCAGGTTAATAAAATTATTTTAACTCGTCCGGCGGTTGAGGCGGGAGAAAGTCTAGGATTCTTACCTGGCGATTTAAAAGAGAAAGTGGACCCTTATCTTAGACCTTTATATGATGCATTGCATGATGTGTTTGGGGCAGAGCATACACAACGGCTAATAGAGAGAGGTACGATTGAAATTGCTCCTCTTGCCTATATGCGAGGTCGAACATTAGATGATGCCTTTGTTATCTTGGATGAAGCTCAAAATACTACTCATGCACAAATGAAAATGTTTTTAACTAGGCTAGGTTTTGGTTCCAAAATGGTCATTACAGGTGACCAGACGCAGATCGATTTGCCAAAGGGTGCCAAGTCCGGATTGGTAGAAGCAGAAAAAATACTGCAGGGTGTTAACGGTATATCTATTGTTTATTTAGAGCAAAGTGATGTAGTACGTCATCCATTAGTTGCAAAAATTATTAATGCCTACGAAAAAACTCCGAAACTAACTTAGCTCGGGTAAAGGGACGCCAAGTGGTCGATCCCTTTTTTGTGCTTAATCTCTTTTTATAAAGATGAAACTTAGTGGAAAAACTGTTATTATTTTACATAAGCAAAAACATTCTTTATAAATGCTTAATAGTGCTGTGGCTGGAGGGATATCGTGGATAAACTACAGCAAAATTTCATCCGGGTCAGAAAGTTGCTTGACATTACCTTTTTCCGTATTTTATTTTTTGTATTACTTGGAATTGCCCTGTATGGAGGGTTGTTTAGTAATGTTAAGCCAGAAAAAATGGATATTAGCTTATTTTCTGTTGCAGAAAAAACCATACGTTCCCCAGGAACAGTAGAAGATAAGAAAAGTACCGAGAAGAAACGGGAAGAAGCGGCTGACCAGGTACAAGATGTTTATACCTTAAAAAAAGAATACACACAAAATCGCGTGGATTTAGTTACCTCGATTTTTAATGCAGCAAGTGAAGTTAATGATGAAGTAAAAGAATCTGGCAAAAAGCAGGATGCCTCTTCAGCAGATCATCTCACAGAGGTCAGTATAGAAGACAAAGTATCGATGCTGAAGGGCAAGTTAACATCAACTGTAACCAAAGATCTATCTAATCTCGTTTTTACAGCCTTAGTACAGTCAGGGAAAGATGAGTTGTCCATTGCAAAGGATTTGACTGTCACTGCTATTAATAATGTGATGACAAAAAGAATCCCTTCTGACGAGGTCGAGAATGCCAAAAAGAGAGTAGAGGAAGAATTGCGCTACTCCACTTTAAATGATAATTTAAGGTCGGCTTCCATAGAACTGGGTAGATATGCCGTCATCCAAAATGAATTTTATGATCCTGCAGCGACTGAAGAGCTTCGTCAGCAAGCTTCCGAGAGTGTCGAGCCTGTAAAGATTCTTCAGGGGCAAATTATAGTTGAAGAAGGCGAATTAATAAACCAAGAAATATTTCGCCAATTAAAATTAGTCGGTTTGTTAAACAATGAAAAGGCTTATAAACCATTTATTGGTTTAGCAGTTTTAATCGTTATTTTCATAACAGCCTTATACTACTACTTCTATCAAATGAAATTGTTGCCAGAAAAGCGTCAAACCTTCTTACTGTTATTTGGGATTATTTTTATCATGACTATTGCCTTAATGAAGATTATGAGTTTACTCCAGGTCTATAACTATTCGTGGATTGGTTATCTGTTCCCTGCAACCATGGCGGGTTTATTACTAAAAATATTAATTGATGAAAAATTAGCTATTCTTTCGTCGATCATTTTTTCGATTTGTGGCAGTATCCTTTTCAACGAAGGTGTGACTGGAACCTTGAATTTTTCGGAAGGGATCTATATACTGTTCAGTGCGTTAGCCGGTATTCTTTTTTTGAGTAACCAAAATCACCGTTCCAAAATTTTGCAGGCAGGTCTTTTTGCGGCATTTATTAATCTAATGACCATTTTGGCCTTATTGTTTTTGCCAAATGGACAATTCTCCAGTGTGGAATACGGATACTTTTTTATAGCGGCACTTGTTTCAGGAATTGGTTCAGCTGTTTTAACTATTGGATTCCTGCCATTTTTTGAAGCAAGCTTTGGTATTCTTTCTACCATGAGATTGATTGAACTTTCAAATCCTAATCATCCGCTGTTGCGGAAAATCTTAATGGAGGCACCCGGCACTTACCATCATAGTGTTATGGTTGCAAATCTGGCAGAATCTGCCTGTGAGGCGATCGGTGCCAATGGACTTCTTGCTAGGGTGGGTAGTTACTATCATGATATTGGGAAAACGAGACGCCCGAATTTCTTTATCGAAAATCAATTGCACAGGGAAAATCCACATGACCGACTGACCCCTGAGAAAAGTGCCAATATCATCATTGCACACGTGCTGGATGGTGCGGCTATCTTAAAAAAAGATCATATGCCGAAAGAAATCATTGAAATCGCCGAACAGCATCACGGGACAAGTCTTTTGAAGTTCTTCTATCATAAAGCCATGCAAAACAATGCTGAAGTGAGGGAGGAAGATTTTCGATATCCAGGACCCAAAGCTCAGTCAAAAGAGTCAGCTGTTGTGGGGATTGCAGACNNAATTAATTGAAGATCTTGTTAGAAAAATTGTCTCTGATCGACTGCAGGATGGCCAATTAAATGAATGTGATTTGACACTTAAAGAGATTGAAACCGTATCACATACATTGTGTGAGACGTTAAAGGGTATTTTTCATTCTAGGATTGAATATCCTGAATTTACGAAAAAGGTTGTGAAGCAAGCATGACGTTAATCATCGATTCAACCGATGAAACCAATGAATTAACTAGTGAACAAATACTTGATATCGAAAGGCTGATTCATTTTGCAGCAAAAAAGCAAAATGTTGAAGATAGTGAGGTTTCCGTTACCTTTGTAACAAATGAAACCATCCAGGAAATAAATCGTGATTATCGTGATAAGAATGCTCCTACGGATGTCATTTCTTTTGCGATGGAAGAATTGGGAGAAGGGGAAGTAGAGTTGGTAGGTTCAGACATACCCCGTATCTTGGGAGATATTATCATATCGATTCCTAGAGCCAGGGAACAGGCAGAAGAATACGGACATTCATTTACCAGGGAGCTCGGTTTTTTGGCTATTCATGGGTTTTTACACCTTTTAGGGTATGACCACATGACAGAAGAGGATGAAAAAGAAATGTTTACCCTGCAAAAGGAAATTTTAGATGAGTATGGACTTAAACGGTAAGCATAAATCAAAATCAATTGTTCATTCTTTTTCCTACGCGATTACTGGGATCATAACGGCTGTTAAACAAGAAAGAAATATGCGTTTCCACTTAGTTAGTGCGATTATAGTCCTATTTCTTTCTATATATTTTTCCATTACAAAGATGGAGTGGCTTTTTGTCCTGTTTGCAATTGGTGGTATGCTGGTTTTAGAAATGTTAAACAGCGCCATCGAACGCGTCGTAGATCTCTCCACAACTGAGATTCACCCCCTTGCCAAACAGGCAAAGGATATGGCGGCAGGAGCGGTATTCTTATTCGCAATCCTGTCCATCGTAGTAGGATTATTTATTTTTTTACCGTATATTTTTTAGGCTGTGTTAA
>NZ_JBALNY010000082.1:9852-27998 GCF_036962145.1 Bacillus sp. JJ1764
CGCAGGCTCAAGCGCCGAGGAGGCTCGCCAAAACGCCCACGAACCGCTTGCACCTAGAGCGGAAATTAACTGACAAGTTTAATAGCCTTTTTTTAAAAGCAAACTTATTGTGAAATGGTCATAAAGGGTTTGTAAAGCTGTTAATAATTCGTTAAAATAATTTCACAGAACAGCTGTCCCTTTAAAATATTTTTACGAATATTTCAACAATTTAAAATTTTTAATATTTTAATCTGAATGGTAATGATTTTCAGCGAATAATGATGTAAAATAAAGGAACAGCAAATGTTTTGCTGGAAAGGAAGAAGACTAGTGACGATTGAGCAACTAATTGAAGAAGCAAAAAAAGCTAGAGAAAAAGCCTATGTTCCTTATTCAAAATTTGGGGTAGGAGCAGCTCTTCTAACAACAGACGGAACATTGTACCATGGCTGCAATATTGAGAATGCGGCCTATAGTATGTGCAACTGCGCAGAACGAACAGCCTTGTTTAGTGCATATTCTAGGGGTGACCGTAATTTTAAAATGATGGCAGTTGTTGCCGATACAGAAAGACCTTGCTCACCATGCGGTGCATGTCGACAAGTGATTTCTGAGTTATGTCCTAGAGACATGAAAGTGATTTTAACAAATTTAAAAGGTGATATTCAGGAAATAACGGTAGAAGATTTATTGCCTGGTGCTTTTTCTCCGGAGGATCTAAATGTTAAGTAATGTAAACGATAACAAGGGTTACAAGTCAGGATTTATCTCCATTATTGGCCGTCCGAATGTTGGTAAATCAACATTTTTAAATCGGGTAATTGGTCAAAAGGTTGCCATCATGAGTGATAAACCGCAAACAACCCGCAACAAAATACAAGGCGTCTTATCACTCTCGGATGCCCAAATGGTTTTTATCGATACACCGGGAATTCATAAACCAAAACATAAATTAGGCGACTTTATGATGAAGGTTGCTCAAAATACACTAAAAGAAGTAGATCTCGTTCTATTTATGGTCAACGCCGAGGAAGGATTTGGTCGTGGAGAGGAATTCATTCTGGAAAAATTCCAATCCATTAACACCCCGGTCTTTCTTGTCATTAATAAAATTGACCAAATTCATCCCGATGAATTATTGCCAATCATTGAGGCTTATAGGGAAAAGTATAATTTTCAAGAAGTAATCCCGATTTCAGCTTTACAAGGAAATAATGTAGACCGTCTTCTTGAACAAATTAAAATCTTATTGCCTGAAGGACCGCAATATTATCCGGCAGATCAGGTTACAGACCATCCGGAACGATTTATTATTACGGAGTTAATTCGGGAAAAAGCCCTACATTTAACTAGAGAAGAGATTCCACATTCCTTAGCCGTTGTCATGGATAAATTAGAGCGGCAAGAAGGTAAGGATGTTATTCATATCATGGCAACGATTATTGTTGAACGTGACTCCCAAAAAGGAATCATAATCGGTAAAAAGGGCAGTATGCTTAAGGAAATCGGGATACGTGCCCGTGTGGACATAGAGAACCTTTTAGGTTCAAAAGTGTTCCTTGAATTATGGGTTAAGGTCCAAAAGGATTGGCGTAATAAAATGTCTCAACTAAGAGAATATGGTTTTAATGAGGACGAATACTAAAAGTCACTTTAATAAAGTATTAACTAATATTTTAGAATATGCGTAAACTTTATTAACAAAATTTACGTATTATGATTTTTGCGTAGGCAGGCTATGATAAATATAAGGTTCGAGATTGTAAACGCTAGTCTAAATAGTGAAAGGTGGGGTTTTCATGTTGGATTTTACGTGGAAAGTATTTACCCAAACAGGTAATATTGACACATATCTTCTCTTTAAAGAGTTAGAGAAGGAAAATCAGGAAATACCCGGTAATCTGAATGATGAACTAGCACAAATCGATTTTCCTATTTCATAAGCAAGTCTCTTGCCTCGCAGGAAGGTGGCATTTATGCTTCAAAAATGTGAAGGCATTGTCATTAGAACGACTGATTATGGTGAAACCAATAAAATCGTTACTTTATTTACGCGAGAGTGGGGAAAGATTGGGGTTATGGCCAGAGGGGCCAAGAAGCCAAATAGCCGACTTTCCTCTATCTCTCAAATGTTTACCTATGGATACTTCCTCATTCAACGAGGAACGGGCCTTGGCGGATTACAACAGGGTGAAATTATTTCTTCCTTCCGCCATATCGGAGAGGATATCTTTTTAACGGCCTATGCAAGCTATGTGATTGAGTTAACGGATAAATGTACTGAGGAGAAAAAGGCCAATCCTTTCCATTTCGAACTACTTTATCAAACACTCAATTACATGAATGAAGGCTATGATCCTGATATCCTGATGAATATTTATGAAATGAAAATGATGAATTTGTTAGGGTTATATCCTGTTTTAAACCAATGCGCCGTTTGTGGAAGTACTGACGGACATTTTTCTTTTTCCATCAGGGAAGGCGGATTTATTTGCCATCGTTGTTTGGAAAAGGATCCTTATCATATGAAACTTCTACCTTCAACAGTTAAATTATTACGGCTATTTTATTATTTTGATCTTTCAAGGTTGGGTAATATTTCTGTAAAGGAAGAGACCAAGGAAGAACTTAAAAAAGTTATTAGCACGTACTATGAGGAATACTCTGGATTACATCTTAAAACCAAGAAATTTTTAGATTCGATGGCCCAATTTAAAAATCTGAGTTGACAAATATTCCGGTTTTGGTTAATATTTTCATTAAAATTAATAATTGCAGTGATGGAAAGTAGTACTTAGACCATTCTATAAAAGCGAACCCGGGATGGTGGAAGCCGGGGTATAGAGTCCTAAGGAAGGCGTTCCTGAGCAATAGTGAACAGGTAAAAGAGGCTGCCATTGGTAGCAAATAGGGTGGAACCGCGGGTAACTCTCGTCCCTATGCAAAATTTTTGCATAGGGATGGGAGTTTTTTATTTTTCCGCAAATCAACCCACAGAAACCAATAAAGGAGTTATGAAAATGAGTGTATCAATGGAACAAATTGTGTCTCATGCTAAGCACAGAGGTTTTATTTTCCCAGGATCTGAAATATACGGCGGTCTCGCTAATACATGGGATTACGGTCCATTAGGGGTCGAATTTAAAAACAACATTAAACAGGCTTGGTGGAAGAAATTCGTCCAGCAATCCCCTTACAACGTAGGCTTGGATGCCGCCATCCTCATGAACCCTAGAACATGGGAAGCATCTGGCCATATCGGCAATTTTAATGACCCAATGATCGATTGTAAAAATTGTAAGGCACGTCATCGCGCCGATAAATTAATTGAGAATGCTCTAGACGAAAAAGGAATCGAAATGGTCGTAGATGGTCTCCCATTTTCAAGAATGGAAGAACTAATCAAAGAACACAATATTGCTTGTCCTGATTGCGGCAGTCATGATTTTACGGGAATCCGTCAATTTAACCTAATGTTTAAAACATTTCAAGGTGTTACAGAAACTAGTGCAAATGAAATCTTTTTACGTCCCGAAACTGCACAAGGCATATTCGTGAACTTTAAAAATGTTCAGCGCACGATGCGGAAAAAACTTCCTTTTGGTATTGCGCAAATCGGTAAAAGTTTCCGTAATGAAATTACCCCGGGTAACTTTACCTTCCGTACAAGAGAATTTGAACAAATGGAGCTTGAGTTTTTCTGTAAGCCAGGTGAAGAACTGAAATGGTTCGATTTTTGGAAGGAATATGCGGAAGAGTGGCTTCATTCATTAGGATTGAAAAAAGAGAATTTAAGACTGCGTGATCACTCCGATGATGAGTTGTCCCATTATAGTAACGCTACAACAGACTTCGAGTACAAATTCCCATTTGGTTGGGGAGAACTTTGGGGCGTAGCTTCTAGGACCGACTACGACTTAAAACAACATATGGAATTCTCTGGTGAGGATTTTAACTATATTGATCCGGAGACAAATGAACGCTATATCCCATATTGTATCGAACCGTCATTGGGTGCAGACCGGGTAACGTTAGCCTTTTTAATCGATGCATATGATGAGGAGCAGCTTGAAGACGGAACTTCCAGGACTGTTATGCATCTCCATCCTGCGTTAGCACCATTTAAAGCGGCAGTACTTCCGTTGTCTAAGAAACTTTCAGATGGTGCGAGAGAAGTGTTTGCTGATTTGGCTCAGCATTTCAATGTGGATTATGATGAGGCAGGCTCAATCGGAAAACGTTACCGCCGCCATGATGAAATTGGGACACCATTCTGTATCACCTATGATTTTGACTCTCAAGAAGATCATATGGTAACCGTTCGTGACCGCGATACAATGGAACAAACCCGTCTTCCAATTGCTGAACTAAAGAAATTTATACAAGATAAGATGGCTTTCTAAAAACTATTAGGGTGCGGACCTCCGCACCTTTTGGTATATAGTAAAGGAAGGACGTCACAGCAATTTCATTTCAAATAAAAAAACAATTAGTATATAATATTTTAATAAAAGTATGGCCTTGTAGAGGGATCAGTCTTCAAAGGGCGTAACATAAGGGTGGTGAATACAATAGAACTTACAAAGCGACAGGAGCATATTTTACAGATAGTAAAGGACAATGGACCTATTACAGGTGAACATATTGCGGACAGGCTCAATTTAACTAGAGCTACCCTTAGACCTGATTTGGCGATCCTGACCATGGCTGGCTATTTAGATGCTAGACCAAGGGTCGGTTATTTTTATACTGGAAAATCAGGAGCGCAATTACTAACCGAAAATTTGCAGAAAATTTACGTCAAAGACTACCAGTCAATTCCAGTTGTCGTTAATGATAATGTTTCCGCCTACGATGCAATCTGTACGATGTTTCTTGAAGATGTCGGAACTTTATTTGTCGTGGACCACAATTCACGATTATCCGGAGTCTTATCCCGTAAAGACCTACTAAGGGCCAGCATTGGAAAGCAAGAACTGTCTACAATTCCTGTGAATATTATTATGACAAGAATGCCCAATATCACGATGTGTGAACGGGACGATTTATTAATAGATGTTGCTAAAAAATTGATTGAAAAACAAATTGATGCTTTGCCTATTGTTCGAAAAACCGATGATGGATATGAGGTAATCGGAAGGATTACTAAAACCAATATTGCGAAAGCCTTTGTTGCACTAGGTGATGAATGACAAAAGCTAATAGGAGTGATTACTGAGAATGAGTTCGCCAATTATTTATGTTGTTTCTGATTCAGTAGGCGAAACAGCTGAATTAGTTACCAAAGCAGCTATCAGCCAGTTTAATGGTTCAGGAATGACATTAAAAACCTTCCCATACGCAGAGGATAAAGAGCATATAGATGAAGTCCTTTCATTAGTGTCTCTGGATAAAGGAATGGTTGCTTTTACTCTTGTAAAGCCAGAAATGCGTAAATATATGATGGAAAGAGCAGAGCAGGAAGGCATTCGAGCTGTAGATCTGATTGGGCCAATTATGGATCAGATTGAGGTATTCAGCGGGAAGAAACCCCTTTGCGAACCAGGACTCGTTCGAAAGCTGGATGAAGATTATTTTAAGAAGGTTGAAGCTATAGAGTTTGCTGTAAAGTATGATGATGGTCGTGATCCAAGAGGTTTATTAAAGGCTGATATCGTATTAATCGGGGTTTCTAGAACTTCCAAAACACCTTTATCACAATATTTGGCACATAAACGATTGAAAGTGGCAAATGTCCCACTTGTACCGGAAGTAGATCCGCCTGAGGAACTCTATAAAGTGCCGAGAGAAAAATGTTTTGGTTTAAAAATCAGTCCGGAAAAATTGAATAATATCCGACGTGAAAGACTCATTTCCTTAGGATTAAATGATAAGGCAAGCTACGCCAACATTAATCGCATTAAAGATGAACTGGATTTCTTTGATAAAATTGTTCAGAAAATCAATTGTCCTATTATTGATGTAACTAACAAAGCGGTTGAAGAAACAGCAAATGTGATCCTACATTATATTCAAAAAGGAAGACTGTAGCACATAATCAGTTGAGATTATGTGTTTTTTCTCGACCTTGCCTGAAAAATAAATATAAAAAAGTTATGGCAAAATGGTAATGAATATACTATAATAAAAAATTGTGATAAAAATATAGCTTTTTAGGTTTAGACTTTGATGTGAACGAATAAACTATTTATTGTGAGATGTCAAGGGCACCCTCGAAAAAACATTCGACATAAACCTATTTTGCCTGTATAAACATATAGTTGAGAATTCAATTGATATGGAAGGTTTTAAACTTAATGCAGTAGCGTGCTTTTTTTGTCTGTGAGTTTTTGAATAAATTTAATTGACAAAGAAGGAATATGCGGAGTGATGTAGAATTATTACAAATGTAAAAGACATTCCGACAATTTTTGTCGATGCAGATTCTTGCCCGGTTAAAGAGGAAATTGTCGAAATCGCTTCATCCCATTCTATTCAAGTATTTTTCATCGCTTCCTACGATCATCATATAAATGATAATAGCACTACATACGGATGCTGGAAATACGTTGACACGGGAAAGGAAGCTGCTGATTTGTACATCATGAATCAGGCTGGGAGTGGAGATATCGTCATTACTCAGGATATTGGTCTTGCATCAACATTGTTACCTCGAGGTGTAACTGTGATATCACCAAGAGGGTCTCTCTTTGAGGAAAAAGATATACAAACCGCCCTTGATTTACGATTTTTGCATGCGAAAGCAAGGAAAAAGGGCATGTATGGGAAAGGTCCAAAACCTTTTCAAACTAAGGACCGTATACGATTTCAGACAGTGTTAACAAAAATTTTGTCGAAATTTGCAGGAATTTAGTTATTGTATATCGAATATGTAATCTAAATGGAGTTGTATTTTTCATGGCAAATCGGATTGCCGAAGAAAAAATTGAACAAATTCGTCAGACTATAGATATTGTAGAAGTCATAGGTGATTTTGTTCAATTAAAAAAACAAGGACGTAATTACTTCGGACTTTGCCCCTTCCATGGAGAAAATAGCCCATCATTTTCAGTATCACCTGATAAACAAATTTTCCATTGCTTTGGTTGTGGGGCAGGCGGAAATGTTTTTACATTCTTAATGGAACTTGAAGGTATTTCATTTCAAGAAGCAGCAATCAAACTTGCTTCAAAAGTAAATATTGACCTTGAAATTCAATTTGCTTCCATGCCAAATGAGAAAAAGATTTCCAAAGAGCTGCAAGCTTTCCATGATGCTCATGAGCTGTTGCGTAAATTTTACCATCATTTATTGGTAAACACAAATGAAGGTCAACATGCGTTGGAGTATTTGTTAGGAAGAGGTTTTACAAAGGAATCGATTCAAAAATTTCAAATCGGTTATTCCTTAAATTCCTGGGATTTTGTTTATAAATTCTTAACGAAAAGGGACTTCTCTCCGGAGTGGATGGAAAAGGCCGGGCTGATCATTAAACGAGAAAAAGATGGAACTTATTTTGACCGTTTTAGAGATCGAATTATGTTTCCTATTTTTGACAGACAAGGGAATACGATTGCCTTTTCAGGAAGGACAATGGGTGATGATACACCTAAATATTTAAATAGCCCTGAAACTGCAATCTTTAATAAAAGCAAAATCCTATATAATTACCATCAGGCTAAACCAACTATTAAGAAATTGCAAACTGCTGTGTTATTCGAAGGATTTGCTGATGTAATCGCAGCAGATCGCGCTGGTGTTGAAAATGGCATTGCTACAATGGGAACAGCTCTGACAGATGAGCATATTGCTCTTTTACGCCAGAGTGCCGGGTCCGTAACCATTTGTTATGATTCCGATAACGCAGGGATTGAGGCTGCCTTTCGTGCAGGGAACCATTTATTAGAAGCAGGCTTTCAAATAAAAGTAGCCGTCATGCCAGATGGTTTGGATCCTGACGAATATATTAAACAACATGGCTCAGAACGATTTCGTAATGAAGTAATTGGTGCCAGCTTAACTTGGATGGCATTTAAGTTTCTCTATTTTAGAAGAGGAAAAAATCTTCAAAATGAAGGAGATAGGCTGTCCTATATCGAACAAATAATTAAAGAAATAAGCAAGCTAACAAAAGCTGTGGAAAGGGATCATTATCTTAGGCAGCTTGCAGGTGAGTTTTCACTCTCGTTAGATGCTTTACGGGATCAGCAAAAACAAATTTATTTTGCTGAAAAAAGAAAAGATAATCGGAATGTCCATTCCAACAACAAACCTATTATCATTCCTAAGCAAAGCGTTGATCTAAAGCCCGCTTTTCATACGGCGGAAAGATGTTTAATTGCCCACATGCTTAAGAGTAGGGATGTTGCGTACAAGGTTCAAGATTCATTACAGGGCAGCACTTTCAATGTTGATGAACATCAAGCTATTATGACATATTTATTAGGATTTTATGAAGAACATTTACAACCTGATTCAAGTGCATTTTTATCCTATATCCAAGATGATAATCTTAGAAGAATGGTTGCAAACATTGAAATGATGTCCATTAATGATGAACTAAGTGATCAGGAATTATCTGATTATCTCAAACAGGTGTTGAATCACAAAAAGTTGTTAAAAATAAAGGAAAAAGAAGCAGAGCTTAAGGAAGCAGAACGAAAAAGTGATTTCAGTAAAGCTGCCGCTATTGGAATTGAAATTTATCAATTGCGTAAATCGCTTTAATTTTGTGGATGAGTCTTTGATTTTTGGAAGGAGGGGGACATATGGCTGCAGAAAAATCAGCCCGTTCAAACGAGGTCGAGAATGAATTGACTCTTGAACAAGTAAAAGACCAATTAACAGAAATGGGTAAAAAAGTCGGCGTCCTTGCCTATGATGATATTGCCGAAAAAATGGCTAATTTTGATTTAGAATCTGATCAAATGGATGAATTTTATGAATTCCTCGGGGATCAGGGGATCGAACTAGTCGGAGATAATGATGACGATGATGATGATGATGATCCAAGTATCAAAGCCCTTTCTAAAGAAGATGAGGAAGAATTTGATTTAAATGATCTAAGTGTTCCTCCTGGGGTTAAGATTAATGACCCCGTGCGTATGTATCTAAAGGAAATCGGCCGTGTAGACCTTCTATCCGCTGAAGATGAGATAGAATTAGCACACCGAATTGAGCAAGGTGATGAGGAAGCAAAGCGACGTTTGGCAGAAGCCAATCTTCGTCTCGTGGTAAGTATTGCGAAGCGTTATGTTGGACGCGGAATGCTGTTTCTTGACTTAATCCAAGAAGGAAATATGGGATTAATAAAGGCAGTTGAAAAATTTGATTACCGAAAAGGTTTTAAATTTAGTACTTATGCGACATGGTGGATTCGTCAGGCGATTACCCGCGCAATTGCCGACCAAGCAAGAACAATCCGGATTCCGGTTCACATGGTAGAAACAATAAATAAATTGATTCGTGTCCAGCGACAATTGCTGCAGGATTTAGGGCGCGAACCAACACCGGAAGAAATTGCTGAAGATATGGATCTAACACCTGATAAGGTTAGAGAAATTTTGAAAATTGCTCAAGAACCAGTTTCTCTTGAAACCCCAATTGGTGAGGAAGATGATTCACATCTTGGTGACTTTATTGAAGATCAGGATGCAACATCCCCTTCAGAGCATGCCGCTTATGAGTTATTGAAAGAGCAGCTTGAAGATGTGCTTGATACATTAACTGACCGAGAAGAAAACGTGCTTCGTTTACGCTTTGGACTTGATGATGGACGTACTCGGACTTTAGAAGAGGTTGGGAAAGTTTTTGGTGTTACCCGGGAACGGATTCGCCAAATTGAAGCCAAAGCATTACGCAAATTACGCCATCCTAGTCGTAGTAAACGATTAAAAGATTTTCTTGAATAGAACACTGATATAACTCGCCAATTCGGCGAGTTTTTTTTATGATATTTGAAAAGGCTTTCTACCTTGCCTTTTATTTTACTGAATTATCTCTCACTTTGCAAACGCACTTTATAATGATTTGGATAAAATTACTTTTTCAATAAAGGGCAAATACTCCTTTAATGCGAATAGAATCTATTTTTTATCATGTGTTTACTATATTACAAAACGAAATATTATTTATAATTTTTAAAATGTTGAGAATTTTATATAAATCCTCTTATAATGGTAAGTGTAAGCGCCTTCAAGATTACGTAAGGGGAGATGTAAATGAATTTTGATTTAACCACTGAACAACTAATGATTAAGAGAACCATTCACGAGTTCGCTGAGGAGGAAGTTGCACCGGGTGCGGTCGATCGTGACAAATCCAAACATTTCCCAATAGAGATTTTTAAGAAGTTAGCTGATTTGGGAATGATGGGGCTTCCATTTCCTGAAGAGTATGGCGGAGGTGGAGCAGATTCAGTCAGTTTTGCCATAGTTGTAGAGGAATTAAGCAGAGTATGCGGGTCCACTGGTATTACATATTCTGCCCATATCTCATTAGGTGGAGCTCCACTACATTTGTTTGGTACAGAAGAACAAAAGCAGAAATATCTTACGCCCATATGTACAGGTGAGTCTTTGGGAGCATTTGGACTCACTGAGCCGAATGCTGGTTCAGATGCAGGGGGAACGATGACGACGGCAACTGAAAAAAATGGGGTATTCGTGATTAACGGAAATAAGTGTTTTATTACCAACGCTAGTTTTGCCAAGCATTTAGCCCTAACTGCTATTACGGGAAAAGTGGATGGAAAGAAAGAGATTAGTGCTATCATTGTCCCTACCGGTTCCCCTGGCTTTACGATTATAGATAATTATGAAAAAATGGGATTGAATTCCTCGAATACGACTGAACTTGTCTTAGAAAGTGTTTCAGTTCCGGCCGAAAATCTTTTGGGAGTACGTGGTAATGGATTTAAGCAATTTTTAGTAACACTTGATGGGGGAAGAATCGGCATAGGTGCTATGGCGGTTGGGATCGCTCAAGGTGCTTTTGAGAAGGCACTCTCCTATTCAAAGGAACGCAAACAGTTTGGCAAAAGCCTCTCTTCCTTTCAAGCTATTCAATTTAAACTGGCGGATATGGCATTAAAGATTGAATTGGCCCGAAATATGGTCTATAAAGCAGCATGGCTGAAGGACCAAGGTAGACCGTTTTCAAAAGAAGCAGCCATGTGCAAACTGTATGCTTCAGAAATGTGCATGGAAGTAACCTCCCAGGCTGTACAGATCCATGGTGGGTATGGCTATATGAAGGAGTATCATGTTGAAAGAATGATGCGAGACGCTAAACTATTGGAAATCGGAGAAGGAACATCGGAAGTCCAGCGGATGGTGATCTCCCGGCTGATTGTTAATTAAATATTGGGAAATAATAAGGAGAGGCTATCATTTTGCCTCTTCTTTCATGTAGACTCTTCCCTTTAATAAAAAGATTATAGTGATAAAAGGATGATTAGGGCTTTTCCTTCTGTGTTTTTTCAAGTAAAATAATAGGTGTTTGTATTTTATTTAGGTTTTAATGATATACGTACATAAGGGAGGTAATGGTATGAAACGAAATCCGGTTATTCCTTTCGTTTTGATCATGGTTTTTGGAATCGTTTTAATGTTTGTTCTTTCGTTCAAAGGCCTTGGTGATTCGAAAGAAATTGCAAAGGATAATGGAAAAGACGGTGGCGAAAAGACAGAGGTTGCTGCTTCTAATCCGGAGGATATTTATAAATCTACATGTATTGGCTGTCATGGCGACCAGTATCAAGGGGGAGTTGGTCCGTCACTTAAAGGCATTGGCTCAAAATTGTCAAAAGACCAAATTAAGGAAGTCATTACCAAAGGTAGAGGTAATATGCCGCCAAACATGGTTTCTGCAGAAAATGCCGATAAAATGGCAGATTGGGTATCAAAAATTAAGTAATTTTTTAATGGGTCCTTTGCATCTGTAAAGGACCTTTTATATTATTAGTACATACAAATTGATTAAAGAGTGGTGAAGGTTTTGAATACAAATCAATTATCAGCCCGTCTATCAGTGGTGGCAAAATATGTGCCACAGGACTATAGAGTTGCGGATATCGGCTCAGATCACGCTTATTTACCTTGTTACCTGGTGAAGAATGTTGGAATCCCCTTTGCCGTTGCTGGAGAAGTAGCTCTAGGTCCTTTTCAGTCCGCTGAACGTAACGTTATTTCAGAAGGACTCTCAGAAAAGATATCAGTTAGGATGGGGGACGGCCTAGAGGTGATCCAACCCGGGGATGTGGATTGTATTACGATTGCAGGTATGGGCGGAGCGTTAATTACATCCATTTTGGAAAATGGAAAAGATAAGCTTGCTTCTATAAAAAGACTGATCTTACAACCAAATATAGGTGCCCATTCTATTCGCAGCTGGTTTATTGAAAATGGGTGGGAGCTTAAAGCAGAAGAAATTATCGAGGAAGATGGAAAAATATATGAAATCATCGTCGGAGAAAAAGGCGATGTAAAAAGGCCGTATGGTGATAATGTTGAACTACAACTCCTAATGGGCCCCATTTTACTTGAAAATCAAAACGATGCGTTTCAAAAAAAATGGTCGGCAGAATTAAGCAATTGGCAGCGGGTTATCAAGCAGTTGAATCAGGCCGCGCAAACTCCAGAAACTGTAGACAAAAAGAATGAAATATTAGCGAAAATGAATTTGGTTGAGGAGGCATTAAAATATGAAAACTCCTAATGGACATGAAATCATTCAGTTATTTGAAAGGTTTTCTCCTAAGGAATTAGCTACGGAAGGCGATAAAATTGGTCTGCAAATTGGTCGTTTAAATAAAAAAATAGATCGCGTCATGATTGCTCTAGATGTTTTGGAAAATGTAATCGATGAGGCTATTGAAAAAAATGTACAGCTAATAATTGCTCATCATCCACCCATTTTCCGTCCGCTTAAAAATATTGTTACGGATACGACACAAGGAAGAATGATTGAAAAATTATTAAAGCATGATATCGCAGTTTATGCTGCCCATACCAATCTTGACGTGGCAAAAGGGGGCGTTAATGATTGGCTAGCGGAGGCACTGGGACTTAAAGATTCAGAGGTGCTGGTACCAACATTTGATACTAAACTAAAAAAGCTAGTTGTTTTTGTACCAACGAGCCATGCAGAGGACGTTAGAAGGGCTCTAGGGGATGCAGGGGCAGGATTTATAGGTAATTACAGTCATTGTTCTTTTTCTGCCAACGGAACAGGCAGGTTTGTGCCAGGGGAAGACACCGACCCTTACATCGGAAAAGCAGGGAGTTTTGAAGAAGTCGATGAGATCCGCGTTGAAACAATCGTGCCGGAACCATTAGTAAAGAAAACAGTCACAGCCATGATCAAGGCCCACCCCTATGAAGAAGTTGCCTACGATATTTATCCCCTCGACAACAAAGGGGAATCACTTGGATTGGGGAGAATAGGAACTGTACCTGAAACAACTATAGGTGAATTTGCGGAATTTGTAAAAACGGCTCTTGAAGTGGATCGGGTTCGAGTGGTTGGAGACTTGAATGATAAGGTTAAAAGGGTTGCTGTATTAGGTGGAGATGGAAATAAATACTTCTCTCATGCCAAATTTAAGGGGGCTGATGTGTATATAACAGGGGATATTTATTATCACACAGCTCACGATGCAATGATGCAGGGCCTAAATATGATTGACCCAGGACATAATGTGGAAAAAGTTATGAAAAAAGGGTTAACAAGCACTTTGCAGCATTTATGTGCAGATGCTGGTTTTGCCGTTGAGATATTCCCTTCAGAAGAAAATACCAACCCGTTTCAATATATATAAAAGAAAACCGGTCTTCGGACCGGTTTTATGCTTCTTTCTTTACTTTCGGAAGAATTTTATTTAATGGTACATGTTTTCGGCGTTCCCAAGTTGCTTCATTGTTGGGATCGAACTTTTCTAGGAATGTAATAACTTCCTTTGTAATCGGTGTGGGTGTAGAAGCACCAGCTGTAACAGCAACTGTTTTAGCATCTTTAATCCAGTTAATTTCCAGCTCGCTAATATCAGCAATCCGATAGGCCTTTGTTCCGGCAATTTCCTCGGATACCTGTGCTAATCGATTGGAGTTGTTACTCTTTGGATCACCGACAACAATCGTAACGTCTGCTTGTTTCGCCTGTTCCGCTACAGCTTCCTGGCGTATTTGGGTAGCATGGCAAATTTCATTATAAACCTCGACATGAGGATATTTTTCTTGAACCTTTTCCATTGTATCGGCTACATCCCATTGACTCATCGTGGTTTGGTTGGTCACAATTAGTTTGTCATAATCAAGATTCAGCGCCTCAACATCAGCAGGCGTTTCCACCAGATGAACCATCCCTGGTGCGACACCAAGTGCGCCTTCTGGCTCAGGGTGTCCTTTTTTACCAATATAGATGGTTTGATATCCCTCTGCCGCTTTTTCATGAATTAAATCATGCGTTCTCGTTACATCAGGGCAGGTTGCATCAATGGCCACAAGTCCCTTCTTTTTGGCAATCTCTCTAACTTCGGGAGAAATGCCGTGCGCAGTAAATATAACCGTACCTTTTTCAACCTTTTCTAAGATATCCAAACGATTTTTTCCGTCTAGAGTAATGATTCCTTCTTCCTCAAATGCATCAGTAACATGTTTATTGTGAACGATCATCCCTAAAATATATATGGGACGTGGTAATGTTTTATCTAAAGCCGCATTTCTTGCGATTACCATGGCGTCGACTACACCATAGCAATAGCCGCGTGGTGAAATTTTGATTATTTCCATTTAAACGATCCTCCTATACGGCATGGTTTACTAGATTCTTTATTTATTATATAAGACTATTAGATAGATTACAAAGATACATTTTTCCTGTGATATTGTGTGGTATTGGTAGGAAAATAAAAAAGAATGCTGATTTTCAGCATTCATCCCTTAAATATATAATTTTGGTACAGACGATCCTTTTGGGGGTTGCTGTCTTGGTTTTGAAGTGTGGGAAGTTGAGGTTGTCAAAGCAGATTGAGTAGTTCTGGTACCGCTTTTTCGTGCAGTTCGTTTTCTTGTTGTTGTTTTTTTCGTACTTGACGATTCCGCCGCTGACTCCTTGCTATTAGTTGCAGAGTCATCTGGTGCATTTTTCAGCCCACGGTAGAGCTTCCATAAACCGGGTAGGTTTTTAACAATTGGTCCATATTGCTGAATCATAGGGCCGATGGTTTGTGCTGTTTTTAATACTTGTTGGGTGTTATTAAGGATACCAGACAGTCCGCTTGGATTTGATAAGGATTGAAGTAATCCGCCACCTGCTGCTCTGCCGGCTCCTTGCATGCCCATTAAACCGCTGCCAGGCGCTCCCATTGGATTACCCCTACCAAGCAGTCTTGAGAGTAGTCCGCCACCGCCTCTGCCTAGTTGCTGACCTCCCATCATTCCACCGAATGGGTTCCCTTGACCGCCCATCATCTGAGCTCTTCCTCCAAACATGCCGGGGGCTGACCCCATCATGGATCTTCCGCCACCAAATAATCCCCCGGCACCTGGTCCCATCGTGGGCATTCCACCTCCAAACATGCTCGGTCCAGCACCCATCATTGGGCTTCCACCGCCAAATGGCATTCCTCCCTGTATCGGGAACATTGGTCTAGGTTGCATGTTTATGACCTCCTCTCCTTTAATAATTTTTTTCAAACATTTCACTGTTACCCTCTTGGTTTACAATATGCATTTACCCCCATTTGGTTTTAGGTATTCTGCACATAAACTGTTTAAACATGGTTTAAAAATTCATATTAAGTAAAATATGATAATAAAGAGTAATGCTGGAACTTTGCCAGGAACTCTACTATAATTACATGATGGAATAGAAAGTGTAAGAAAATAAAATTATTATTGTTTAATATGAGGAGTAAATACATGAAAGAAAATCATTTTAATCGTTTTGAATTTCAGGATTTTATAAATGAAACAATTGAGAAATCAGGATTTCACCAACCAACAGAAATCCAAGAAAAGATGATTCCGCTTGTTTTAAAAGGAGAAAGTGCCATTGGTCAGTCTCAGACAGGAACTGGGAAGACGTTAGCCTATGTTTTGCCTATTCTTGAAAAAATTCGTCCTGAACGTCAGGAAGTCCAAGCTGTCATTGCAGCTCCGACCAGGGAGTTAGCTACGCAAATTTATCAGCAAATCATAAAGTTTACTGAACAAAATCCATCCATAATGGCTAAATTGTATGTTGGAGGGACCGACAAGCAGAGAACAATTGATAAATTAAAGATACAGCCGCATATTGTTGTTGGAACTCCTGGGAGAATTTATGACTTAATCAACGATCAGGCTCTATTTATTCATACAGGTAGTATTCTTGTCGTGGATGAGGCAGATATGATGCTTGATATGGGCTTTATAGAAGATGTTGACCGAATGGCTTCCAGAATGCCTGAGGACCTGCAAATGCTGGTGTTTTCTGCAACGATTCCAGAAAAGCTAAGACCTTTTTTAAAAAAATATATGGAAAACCCGAAAGTGATTGAGATTGAGCCAAAACGGAAATCGGCAGAGAACCTCGTCCATTATCTGTTGCCTTCCAGACATCGTAATAAGAAAGAGCTTGTCCACGATGCTTTAATCGCCTACAATCCTTATTTGGCCATTGTTTTTACAAATACGAAAAAAATGGCTGAAGAAGTGGCAAACTTTTTAAATGAAAAAGGGCTAAAGGTTGGCCGCGTTCATGGGGATTTACCGCCTAGAGAACGAAAAAAAATGATGAAACAAATTCAGGATTTAGAATTTCAATATATTGTGGCTACCGATTTAGCTTCTCGGGGCATTGATATTGAAGGTGTCAGTCATGTGATTAACTTCGAGCTTCCATCAGATTTGGATTTTTATATTCACAGGGTTGGGAGAACGGCACGGGCCGGTTATGACGGAATGGCGCTGACGATTTATGATTTGTCAGATGAAGTGCTTCTAAACCGTCTTGAAAAAATGGGGATCCAATTTAAAAATGTCGATTTAAAAAATGGTGAATTTATTGAATTGGATGATCGCAATCGCAGAAAGACAAGGGTTAGACAAGAAGATGAAACAGATAAAATGGTAAAATCCATTATTCAAAAACCTAAAAAGGTAAAGCCTGGTTATAAAAAGAAAATGCAAACAGAAATTGATAAGGTCAAGAAGCGTCAGCGACGACTAAATCAAAAAAAGAAATAATCAACAGGCAGGAGAGGAACAAATGTTAAAGATAGGATCACACGTGTCTATGAGCGGAAAAGGTATGCTGTTAGCAGCAAGCCAAGAAGCAGTTTCATACGGTGCGAACACCTTTATGATTTATACTGGCGCTCCGCAAAATACGAGAAGGAAGAAAATCGAAGATCTTAATATTGAGGCAGGGAGACTGCATATGGAGGAAAACGGAATCACTGAGATTGTGGTTCATGCTCCATATATTATTAATATCGGAAACACGGAGAATCCGGCTACATTTGAATTAGGTGTCCGCTTCCTTACCTCTGAAATTGAACGGACAGAAGCAATTGGTGCGAAACAAATTGTTTTGCATCCCGGTGCTCATGTGGGTGCAGGAGCAGAGGCTGGAATTAAAAAGATCATTGAAGGCTTAAACGAAGTATTAACAGGGGATGAGAAAGTTCAAATTGCCTTAGAAACTATGGCAGGAAAGGGTTCGGAGTGCGGGAGATCATTTGAAGAAATCGCGATGATTATCGAAGGTGTCACTCATAATGAAAAGCTTTCTGTTTGTTTTGATACATGTCATACCCATGATGCGGGATATGATATTGTTGGGGATTTTGACGGAGTTTTAAATGAGTTTGACAAAATTGTCGGTTTAGATCGTTTAAAAGTTCTGCACATCAATGACAGTAAGAATGAGGCTGGAGCGAGAAAAGACCGTCACGAAAATATAGGTTTTGGACATATCGGTTTTAAAGCATTAAATTATATTGTTCACCATCCGCAATTGATGGACGTTCCTAAAATATTAGAAACGCCATTTGTAGGAGAAGACAAAAATAATAAAAAGGCACCATATAAGCACGAAATTGCGATGCTCCGTAATCAAGAGTTTGATGAAAACTTGCTGGACAAAATTACCCAGTCATAATAAAAGTAAAAGCTGTGCTTTGTGCACAGCTTTTACTTTTA
>NZ_JBALNY010000083.1:0-3119 GCF_036962145.1 Bacillus sp. JJ1764
TGTGGGCTGGGCTGAACGCGGCGGCTATCTTGCCGAAGGTCACGGGAACTCAGTTCCAAGATTTCATATCGTCTGGGGCACCGGTCCGGGGCTAGTCAAACCTTTTGAGGAACGAGTCCGCAAGGGAATGGCCAGTGGCCTGATTGATTATCGACCGCGTCATCGCGTTAAAGAATTAATTACTGAAAATGGTACTGTCATTGGGGCTCGGGGTGATCTCCTTGTCCCAAGCGATGCTGCCCGTGGTGAATCCAGTTCACGTGAAATAATCGGAGATTTTGAGTTTCACTCCCAAGCCGTCATTGTGACAAGTGGCGGAATTGGCGGGAATCACGAATTAATTCGAGAAAATTGGCCTGCACGACTAGGCAATCCCCCCAAAAATATGATCTCCGGAGTGCCTGCACATGTAGATGGCAGAATGCTGTCCATTACCGAAAAAGCAGGAGGACGGATTGTCAACCGGGATCGTATGTGGCATTATACAGAGGGAATTAAAAACTGGAACCCGATTTGGCCAAGGCACGGGATACGCATCCTTCCAGGCCCTTCTTCTATTTGGCTGGATGCCAAAGGAAAGCGCTTTCCAACCCCTAACTTTCCTGGATTTGACACATTAGGTACTTTGGAAACGATCATGAAATCAGGCTATGATTATTCTTGGTTTATTCTGAACCAGAAAATTATAGAAAAGGAATTTGCACTATCCGGCTCCGAACAAAATCCAGACTTAACGGAAAAAAGTATCAAAAAAGTATTAAGTCGTGTCCTTCCCGGACCGACTGCTCCGGTAAAGGCCTTTATGGAAAAAGGTGAAGATTTTATCATCGCTGATACACTCCCTGAACTTGTCTCCGGAATGAATAACCTTGTGGGAAATGACTTGCTGCAACTGGAAGAAATAAAACGACAAATCCACTCCAGAGACAGGGAAATCGATAATCCATTTGCTAAGGACCTCCAGATTACTGCCATTCACGGAGCGAGAAAATATCTCGGCGATAAATTGATCCGTGTGGCACCTCCACATAAAATTCTTGATCCAAAAGCGGGTCCATTAATTGCAGTACGGCTTAATATTATCTCACGAAAAACCCTTGGCGGCCTCCAAACTGATCTATCTGGAAGAGTCCTAAATGCTTCCGGAAATCCTGTTCCGGGATTGTATGCTGCTGGGGAAGTTTCTGGGTTCGGCGGTGGAGGAATACACGGATACAGATCACTTGAAGGAACCTTTGTCGGCGGCTGTCTTTTTACAGGAAGACAAGCGGGTCGTTTTTTGGCTAAAGAACTAAAATAAAGGGTGCTCTGAGCACCCTTTTTAATTAGTAAAGACAAATTCTGTTCTACTGCCAGTTTGACCGGAAATCACTTCTAATCTTGCATCAATCCGCTCTTTTAACTCCGGAACGTGGGAGATGATGCCAACCAAACGGCCACTGTTTTGGATATCCATCAACGACTCAATCGCCTGATCTAATGATTCAGGGTCCAAGGTTCCAAAACCTTCATCTATAAACATTGTTTCCAATGATACCCCGCCTGCATATTGTTGAACAACATCTGCCAATCCCAATGCCAGCGAAAGGGAGGCCTTAAAGCTTTCCCCACCTGATAAGGTTTTAACATGTCGTTCCTGACCCGTATATTGATCATAAACCAGCAATTCCAATCCGCTTTGAGCATTTCCTTTGGAACGATCCGTTTTTCTACGCAATTGAAAACGACCGGATGTCATTTTTCTTAGTCTGCCATTTGCTTCTCTTAATATATCATCCAAAAATGCTGCGAGGACAAAACGTTCAAAGGTAACTTTAAAGCTATTATCTCCTTTGGCAATCCTATAGAGGTGACCGATCAAGCTATAACGTTCTTCCAGCTCTTTCACTACTTCATTTAAACGTTCAATTTGCTGTTGAACCTCCTCATTATTCTTCTTTTTAATGACAAGATCTGTTCGTTCTTGTGATAATGTGTGAATTTCGTTAGTAATGTTCTCTAATTCCAGTTTTAAACTGGCAATATCAGGTGTTGGTATATTCGCTAAACGTTCTGTTAATTCTGTCAAACGATCGGAAACAGACCGTAACTCCTCCCGATAGTTTCGAATTTGAGACTCTAGTTCCTTAATATCCGATTCGGTAAGCTTTCCAGCGTGATATTCAGTATAGTTTTCAAATCCTTGTTCTGCCAATTTATTTTTAAACGTTTCTCTTTCAGTTGCTAGTTCCTGTTGTTTGGTTAAGAGAAATGCCTCTGCATCCTGCAGACGGGCAACCACGGCTGCCAGCTTTTCCTTGACATCATTCACTTTCTTTTGTGAATCTTCAAGTCGCTTTACTAAATTTTGCTGGAGATTTTGTGCAGCAGTTAGCTCCCTTTCATATTCTGATTCAGTGCGAAGATTCTCTGGAATCATCTTCATCATTCTGTTTAGGTTAGTTCCTTTTTCAGTAACCTGTATCGTTAATTCTGTTATTTTTTCTATAACATCCTGAATTTGATTCTGTAGATTCATTTTTTCAGATTCATACTTTTCTATTTGAACTATAACCTGGTCAACTAGCTCCATTTGTTCTTTTAATTCTGCTTGTTTGTCCAACAAACCATCCTTTGCCGACAGCGTCTCAGCTTTTAAAAGAAACAATTGGTCCTTAGAAAAATCAGGACGGATTGTTTTTATTTCAATGAATGATTCACTTAGAGCGTCCAACTTCGCTTTTTCATCAGCTTTACTTTGAAAATAGGAGGACTCATCTTTGGATTTTTCTTGTTCCCATTTTTGGACCTGCTCTTTCGATGCCTTCAAATCTTCTTCATTGGGAATTTCCCCATTTTGAGACAGCGTCGGTGAAGGATGATGTTCAGAACCACAGACTGGGCATGGCTCCCCAGATGTTAGTGATGCTGCTAATAAAACAGCTTGGCCATGTCTCCACTTTTTCTCCAGCTCTTCAACAAGCGCCTTGGCATCTGTCCATTTTGCTAGGCTATTTTCATAACGTGATAAAGCCAACACTAATTGTTGCTCCGCTTTTTGATGCTTTTCCATGATGGTTTCATATTTCATGAGAAGGTCATATTCTGTTTGCAGTTTTTCTATCTTTGCCTTATTTTCT
>NZ_JBALNY010000083.1:3146-21159 GCF_036962145.1 Bacillus sp. JJ1764
TCTAAGAATAATAGTTTACCTTGCTCAATAACTTCTTTTTGCCGTAGTTTAGCTGATAGTTCCCTTTCCACTAGACCAAAAGAATTTTCTAGTTGCTTCTTTTTCTCCTGGGCTGCATGAAGAACTGCCTCTAATTTGGTGGTTTGCTTTTGCAATGCGTCAAAGGAATATACGTCTTCCTTCATATTGGTTAATTTGGTGACTTGATCAAGGGCTGCCTGGCGCTCTGCTTCACGGTCAATTTCCTGCTGAAGATGATTTTCAGCCTGTTTGGACATCACGGTCAATTTTTCCTCTTGTTCTTTGATGTTTTTAAGATTCAAAATTGCTTGATCTACATCCCGCTTTAATCGGTGACAGGTCTCTTCCTTACTTTCTAAAAGTGCTGCCTTTTGCGCCCGCTGAACTTGTTGCTCTTTTTCTAGAAAGAGGTTTGCTTGGGCCACAAGTTGAGTTTTCAGCGCCGTTAACTCCTCCCTTTTTTGCAGGCTTTTAATAATTTCTTCTGCTTCAACAAGTCTGGTTTTCACTTGGTCTTGAAACAGGGTTTTTTCTTTTAACTTCATGTCTTTTTCCCGCAGTAAATTGCCCATACCCTCGATTTCTAACAAGAGCAGCGGTAAAATCAAACGATTATTTTCACTACCTTCTTCTAGGTATTTTTGCAATTCTTCGTTTGTCAGTGCTTTGATACGATGTATGGCTTCATTCCGCAATTGTACTTTGTCATCAACTGCTCGCTTCAGCTCGCTTGACTCCTCCTTCAGCCTTTCTTCCACCAGCTTATAAAGCTGCGTATGGAATAGACGCTGAAGGATGACTTCCTTATCTTTACTATCCGATGTTAATAGTTTGCGAAATTCCCCTTGGGGGATCATAAGAATTTGCCGAAATTGATTGGCATCAATCAACATGATTTCCTTGATTTTTTCCTCAATATCATTGATCTTAGTTGCTAAAAGCCTTTTTTCATTGCCTTCCCAAACATACAATTCAGCTTTAGCTCCGATCTGTGTATAACCTTCACCCTTGTCCTTCTTTTTTAGCTGTTGGGGAAACCTTGTAATAGAATAAACTTTATTTCGTAATGAAAAATCAAGGGATACTTCTGTCAAAATATCATCTTTAGCAAATTGACTTCGCAATTCAGGTCCATTGCGGTCTTCACCGCTTGCCTTCCCATAAATGGCATAACTAATCGCATCAAAAATGGTGGTTTTGCCTGAGCCAGTTTTTCCGGATATAACAAACATGGTCCGATTGCCCAGCTTGGTAAAGTCAATCGTTTCTGTTTCTGCGTATGGACCAAACGCCTTCATTGTCAAACGCAATGGTCTCATTTTGCCGCCTCCCCTCGTAAAACACTATTAATAATGTCTGCCATTGTTTCTCTTTTTTCTTGATTAAATTCAGCCGTTGTCATTTCTGTATAAAATTGTTCGAATAACTCAATCTCAGATTTTTTCTCACTTCTGATAGACTGATAGAATTGTTTATGTTTAAGATCTGTTAGATCCATTTTTCTTTCCAAATGAAGAACATTTGGATATACCTGCCGCAATTTGTTAATAGGATCGATGATTTCACCTTCATCTAACAAGGTAATCTTTACATAATCATTTGTTTTTTGTTTTTCATAAAATTGAGGGTCAAGCAGTTCATCCATATGCCCCTCAAGCTCATGCATATCAATAGAAGGAATCAGGTATCTTTCACGATGAGTAAATAAGCCTTTGTCATCCATTTCAATAATGGAAATGGCTTTACGTTGCTTTGCCTCGGAAAAGGAGTATTTTAATAGGGATCCAGAGTATTTAACCTTGTCGTGTTTAATGGCATCCGGACTATGCAAATGTCCGAGGGCAGTGTACGAAAAAGGTTCAAATAACTCGGCACTAACGCAACCGGATCCGCCAACAGAAAGGATTCGTTCTGAATCTGAGGTTTGTCCGCCTAAAACGAAGGCATGTCCTACTAAAATATTGGGTTCATTAGGATTAAGATGTTCCTCAATTTTCCCTATCAAAGCCTTCATGGCATCCTGATGGGAATGGATCGAATCATCATTTAATAATTGACGGACAACACCAGGCTCTGCATAGGGTAAAAGATAAAAATTGGCCCCGTTTAAACGGACAGGCTCTAAGCTAAAAGGTGTTAATTTTCCCGATAAGTGGAGTTGGCTATGCTTATACCATGAGGTACCAAATGAAAGCCGTTCCGCACTGTCATGGTTACCCGCAATCGAAATGATGGGTGTTTTTAACGTTACATTTATTTTAAAAAGAATATCGTCGAGTAGTTCTACCGCATCAATTGGTGGCACGGAACGATCATAAAGATCACCGGCAATAATGACGGCATCCGGTTTTTCATCTGCTACAAGGTCGACAAACTGCTCTAATACTTCGCGTTGATTTGGCGTCATGTAAATGCCGTGGACCAGTTTTCCCAAGTGCCAATCGGCTGTATGAATGAATTTCATTTATTTCACCTCGTCTGGAAATTTCACTCTGTTCAATATAGCTATTATAGCAAAATAGAATGGGTAAGAGTCTTTGTTTTAAGAATGGATTGTTGGAACTGTGGGGATTAAATGGATGAAGTGGAGTGGGAATCAAGCAAAAAACAGCCCGGTCATGAAACCGGACTGTTGTCAATTTTATAGGGAATTACTTCTTAGTTACGTTAGCAGCTTGTGGTCCACGAGCTCCTTCAACTACTTCGAAAGAAACTTCTTGACCTTCTTCTAAAGTTTTGAAACCATCAGTTTGGATTGCAGAATAATGAACGAATACGTCGTTTCCGTCTTCTCCTTCGATGAATCCGAAACCTTTTTCTGAGTTAAACCATTTAACTTTACCGTTTTTCATGAAAAAAAATCCTCCTATTGGCTTACACGAAAGCCATGTGTAAAATTCACCAAATTACAACGTGATAACTTTACTTTCATTACCTATCCAAAAATCGGTTAAAACCTTGAACAAGCTTGTAACATAAATCTTATCTCGTGCAACGGCTGTTTTCAATTTATCATTTATTAGTTTTGATGTCAACATTGGAAGAAATGACACAAAATGACACATTTCGATTCGTTCTCCTACAGTTTAATTTTTGCTTTTTTGCATTTTTACAAATAGACTTTTCCTATTTCCAGATAAATCCAATTATTTGAGAACGCTGTCATAATTTGTTGTAATTTATTTAGACAAAACGAATAAAAACCAGCGGAGAACCCATTGATCCTAGAGTATTTATTTTTGATTGCTCTTTGAAATGACGACCATGTTCCGGTCAATTTTCCCTAATCGGCACTTAATCCCTTTAATGATTTCAGTAACAAGCAGTTCCACTCCAATATAAGTTAAGGATGGAATGTCAGCAAACAGTTTTTTGACCTCCCATTTTAGTTCATTTTTTCCACATATACTATGGCGGTTAATTTTGTCCACCTCATCCTTGATCTTAGCCAGTTCGTCTGATTTTAGGGAGTCAGGCAAATGCTCAATTTCATCAAGCCGGTGCAAAAACTCTACTGATTTGGAAATTTTATGTGCAACCTCATCATAAACATCCTTCGTTATGATGTTATGCCTAAATTTAAATTCATTTAAACGTAGTGCTGAGTCATAAGTCGCCCTGACGATTTCCTCTCTTGTCATTTTATTGGTTTCATAACTAAGCATATTTTTCCAAGAGGGCTGTTTCATTGCTGCCCTGAAATCCTCAAGGGTATAACAGAATTTTTTATACCCGTATTTATCGGGATTTTCAAAAGCTGGACTTCCTGGATCAAGAAATGGTGATAAAGGTGCAACGAAATAAGAGATTCGTGAGCTTTCGTCACATTCCTTGTGAATAATTTCACAAAAATCCACATTCCTCATCGCGCTTTCATAGTCCTGATTTGGAATACCGGTCATGAAAAATAAATCAATTTTGGCACAGTTATGTTTTAAGGCGTATTGCAGCATTTCTATTACTTTCGTGTTCGTACATGGCAGCTTGCCATTGTATTTACGAATATCCTCATCAGCAGATTCAAGAGTCAACTCTATACTGTATTTAGGCATGGCCCGATCAAGACGCCTGAAGAATTCTTCATCTGCATAGTTAAACAATTCAAATACGATTTCATTTTTCAAATCCATTTTCTCTAAGCCGGAAAGGAATTCATCTACATATTCTTTCCCCCCTTGCCTAATATCGTTTAACAGGAAAATAGGTGCTCTGGTAAACCGTTGAATAAAGGCAATATCCTCAAGCATTTTTTTTGGTGAGCGCATCACCAGTTTTTTTCGGTTGCAATTGAGCTCATAGGCATTTTTCGAACCGCCGCAAATCAGACAATTGTATGTACATCCCTTAGAAGTAAGAATGGCAGTGTTCGGATATTGGATCCACCCTTTATATGGAAGCGGGTCCAGTAAATTAAAGTATTTAAACACAGACCGAATGATATATCGATAGCCGGGAAATTCGAACTCATCTAGGCTGTCAGGGACATAAGTAAGTTCATTATAAAAATATTGATTATTTCGCTTCCAGGTCAGATTCGGAATATCGAAAAAGCTGTCATTTTCCTTATTTTCAAGTTTATTAAGTAGCATGAGAATTAATTTTTCCGTCGTATCGCCGCGGACAACGAAATCGATACATGAGTACTCAATCAATTCTTTGTGAAAATAAGTGCTTGAAAGTCCGCCAAATAACACGGGTGTATCGGGATGATATTTCTTAATAATCTTCGCCAGTTCGACACTGCCGTTTGCATGTGGGAGCCAATGCAAGTCAATACCGAATGCTTTAGTTTTTATCCTTTTAATTTTTTTTTCAACATCAAAATTAGGATTTAACAGCATTCGATTGGCGATATTAATAATCTTCACCTTTAACCCATATCGCTCCAGATAATCTCCAATGCTTGTTAAACCAATTGGGTACATTTCAAAAACAGGTGAAGAAGGGACAACATCGCTGATTGGCCCGGTGAACAGCATTTCTTTGCGAAAATCATATACGGTTGGTGGATGCAGCAAGACCAAATCATACTTCATTTAATCACCTTCCTACTATTATTATTTAGTCTTAATTTAATAGTAAACGATTTCCTTAATTACCAACTAAGAAAATTATTACAAAAAACCGATAATTTCCAAAAAGTTACATTTTAAATATAATTACTGTATAAAAAGAAAAAACCGAAGAAATTATTTCTTCGGTAAAAGGAAAACCTCTTCATCTTCTTTAAATTTATCTAGGATGGTTATGGTATCTACCAAGTGATTATTAAAAATTTGCCTTGCCACTGCAAGAAGCTCGATAATCATTGGATCCTTGAGGGTATATATGACTTTGTTTCCTTCCTTTGTGCCAGTCACGATATTTTTAGCTCGCAAGACTTGCAACTGTTGTGATACCGCTGATCCTTCACTGCCTGCGAGAGTCTGGATTTCGTTTACACTCTGATCTCCCTCAGCTAATATTTCCAAAATCCGAATTCGTAAAGGATGTGCTAACGCTTTAAAGAATTCAGCCTTAAACTGTTGCATTTCTAAATTCAATATCCCAACTCCTAACCTCTAGAAAGTGGCCGTAAGTTTCTTTCTTCCACTGCTTCCTACAGCCTCTGCCCCCGATAACTTTTTACATTCCCTAAAGGCAAAATGTTTACATCCAAGGCATTTATTTTGATTAATTTGAATAAGTGCAAACTGAATTGCATCCCCGGTATGTTCAAAAAAATGTTCTTCACCAATATTCTCGTACAATCCGGTCTTTTTCAAGACATTTTCAGGCTGAGGATTCAATCCCGATATTAGTACTATACCATTTTTCGAAAAATGACGCACAATACTGGAAAGGTTTGCTTCACCAGTGGTATCTATAAACGGTACCCGCCCCATCCTAAGTAACAGAATTTTGGGCCGATAATTTATAGTGTTCATGATCGTTTTTTCAAAGGTATCTGCCGCGCCAAAGAACAATGGGCCCTCAACATTAAAAATACTGATTTGCGGACAATCGTGCGTATCCGTCACCATTCCTGTTTCCACTTTTTCATGTTTATGCATAGGGTTCGGCAAGGCCTTTTCAGTAATCATTAAATCACTCATTCGTTTTGTAAAGAACATCGCCGCCATGATTAAACCCACCTCAACAGCTGTTGTTAAATTCACAAAAACAGTCAGTAGAAATGTTACGACAAGTACTAGAGAATCTGTAGATTTTGTTTTAAATACATGCGCAAAAACTTTGCGCTCACTCATGTTCCATGCCACTACCATTAAGATTGGTGCCATACTAGCCAAAGGAATATAGGATGCATATGGAGCAAAGAACAATAAAACAAATAAAACTACGATCCCGTGAATAACACCGGAGAGCGGAGAAACAGCTCCATTTTTTATATTGGTTGCCGTCCTGGCTATCGCTCCTGTTGCGGGAATTCCACCAAATAATGGGGTAATCATGTTAGCGATCCCCTGCCCTATTAATTCTTTATTGCTATTATGTCGGCTGTTGGTCATTCCATCGGCGACTACCGCTGAAAGAAGCGATTCAATGCCTCCTAACATAGCAATAATAAAGGCAGGTTTCAATAATTTTGTTATAATTTCAAGATTGATTTCAGGTATATGCAGTTGTGGCAGTGTATTTGGAATTTGCCCGTATGCTGTTCCTATAGTGGCAACTTGACTTGGGTATAAGAATGTAGCAGCTAAGGTGGATACAAGTAACCCAATCAGCGGTCCTGGAACCTTTGGTGCAAATTTTGGCGTCAAAATAATGGTTAGTAAACAAAGGGCTGCCGTTAAAACACTATAGATATTTGTTGTACCGAGATGGATGATAATCTCCTTGATATTAAGGATAAATTCCTCATGCTTTTCAATTCCTTTTAACCCAAGAAAACTGGCAATCTGCCCTGTAAAAATGGTTACAGCAATACCCGTTGTAAAGCCAATTGTTACTGGTCTGGGAATGTATTTAATTAGAACCCCCATTCGGAATACTCCCATTAAAAGAAGAATAATCCCCGCCATAAATCCTGCAATAAGAAGATTTTCATAACCGTAAGACATGACAATCCCAAACAATATTGGGATAAAGGCACCGGTCGGACCGCCAATTTGATATTTTGATCCGCCAAATAAGGATATGAGAATCCCGGCAACAATTGTCGTATAGATTCCATACTCCGGTTTCACTCCTGATGCAATGGCAAAAGCCATACCGAGTGGAATAGCGATGATCCCCACAATTAACCCTGATAGGAGATCCTTCGGCATGCTTCTAATGGAATACTGATGGAACCTTTTGTCTGTAAACATATTCACCCTTCTTATCTTTTTATTTTCGTATATTCGATTATTTGAATATATTATAATAGTTTCATATAGTCAATATGTTTTGTCAACAATTTGAAACTTGTGTTTAAAAGATTGCTATGCTATAATAGCAGAGCGATGAGCTGAATTGTGTAAGCCGAAAAACATTCCTTTTTGGAGCGCACTATGTGGAGTGTGGTTTTTCGCCTCAATACGCAAAGACGTCTGTATTATACAGGCGTCTTTTTATTTTTTATTTTTTGTTATGGCACTTTTTTCCTAAGTATTTTAAAATGAGAATGTGTTCAATTATTAGGATGGAGGTATTCCCATGAACAATCATGAAATTGATTTTAAAATTTATGGCGATGATATGCAATTTGTTGAAGTTGAGCTTGATCCACAGGAGACAGTTATTGCTGAGGCAGGCAGTTTTATGATGATGGATGATGATATACATATGGAAACTATCTTTGGAGATGGTTCTAGCGGTGGAGGCACTGGCTTGATGGGCAAGCTGTTCAGCGCCGGTAAACGTGTTCTTACAGGTGAAAGCCTGTTCATGACAACCTTTACAAATGGTGGAAGCGGCAAAAAACATGTGTCTTTTGCGGCCCCCTATCCAGGAAAAATCATTCCAATGGATTTAAGTCAATTAGACGGAAAGATTATCTGTCAAAAAGATGCATTCTTGGCAGCGGCAAAAGGCGTTCAAGTTGGCATAGAGTTTCAACGTAAAATTGGGGTCGGATTCTTTGGCGGTGAAGGCTTTATTATGCAAAAGCTTGAAGGCGATGGAATGGCATTTGTTCACGCCGGCGGGACTATTACGAAAAAAGACCTGCAACCCGGGGAAACACTTCGGGTGGATACAGGCTGTTTAGTGGCTATGACTAGTGGAATCAGCTATGATATTGAATTTGTGAAAGGAATTAAAACGGCTTTGTTCGGTGGCGAAGGTTTGTTCTTTGCTACATTACGAGGACCTGGTTCTGTTTGGATTCAATCACTACCATTCAGTCGTTTGGCCAGTCGTGTATTCGCTGCAGCCCCTTCACGTGGTGGTTCACGTGATGAAGGCAGCATTGCCAGAGGACTTTTTGATATGTTTAATGGGGATTAAGATGATGGAAAGGCGGAGCCGGATTGGCTCCGCTTTTTTGTTTGTGGATGTTTGTTGAATTCATCAATGGTTTTGTTAAATCCTTCTAAAAACAGGGACAAATCTACTTCATCAATCAAGATTAAGCTCTTTAAGCTTCTCAAAAGCCTGCTCCCGTTTTAAATTAAATGATTGCCACGGATAAGTCTCCACCATCGCTTCCTGTTTTCGTTCTTTTAAAATAGTAGATAAACCATCAATATATTGATCTTCCTCATAAAGATCCATTAAACCTAAAACACCGGTATAGGATAAACTATTTAGATAGTGAAGATCAATTTTCTCTGTTACTTGATATCTCTTGATATTTTCTTTTACCACAATTCGATTCAGATCAATCATGCAGATCGAAGTGTAATACACTAGCGAAGCAACAAAATAGAAGTGAAAAAGAGACAGTTTTTCCATCCAAATTTTCACAAGCGTATACATAAATATGAGCCCAAGAAAGATCATGAAGGAGTGGGCTAACACCCTTGTCAATGTATAACCATACGCATCTTCATACAGGCTTAACCGTATAAAGGCTGAACATAACATTACCGCACTGGAAACCACAATTAAAGTCAACAACGTTTGCGTCAATCGTTTCAAGAAACCATCCTCTTGTTTACCTAACCATAAAACCATTACTGTAATAGAAAGATTAATGATCGTCACAAACAACAGTTCAAAAAAGCCTTTTCTAGCGTATTCCGCATAGGTGAAGTCCTGGTCCAGCGACCCGCCAAAAAAATATTTGAATTGGACCACCGTAAATAATACATAAACTACATTCATGATAATTAATACCGTAATGGTGATGATGCTATCCAGTTTGATTACGGTCACTTCCGATTGCTTTAATACTGTAACCTGTTTTTTGAATAGCACTTGAAGAAATCCAAAGAAAGCAATGGTAAAAAGAAATATGACAACTGATCGGAAGACAACTTCCCCATCCAACATGTTAAACCAGTTTGGAATACCTCCGATTAATAATTCAAATTGTGTATCAGCCATCATTAATAATCTCATGACTACAAGCATTAGCGGAAAAGCAATAACAACTCCTAGTGCTATCTTTTTTCCTACTATAAATTTTTGATGATCTACATCACCTTTAAAACCTTTGCCTATTTGTTTCGTAAAGCTGACATCATATTTAATGGCATTAAGTATTCTTGAAAAAATCAAGGCCATAAAGGACAGTTGGTTCCACTTCAAGTTTTTGGGGCCCGTGACCAAAACTAAATGAAAAATGACTAAAGCTGGAATGAACAATATATTTAATACATAAAAAAGCATGCTGTCATTAAGAACATAGCTTGCTGATAAAAGCCATATACAGCAAAGAATTAGATAACCCAGACGTTGATGGGAAAATACGAAGCTTTTGCTACGGTAAAACAATACTGCATAAAAAGCTAAAATAAAAACGAGATAGGAAATCCCGATTTGTCCACGAAAAAAAGCCTCCTCAGCCAATATACCCAATATTAAGCAAAAGACTAAAAAAACCCAATCTGACTTTTCAATTTTTTGTACCATTATTTTCTCCTCTTTTTATATAGATTTTCTATATACATTGTTATTCTAGGTATAATTTCAAAAAAATTGCTTATATGGATGCTTTCCTCCCCCAACGATAGCCCAACAAGCTGATTGGATAGAGGAACATCGTTAAAACAATACAAGCAATGATAAACGTTTTTGTCAATAAAGGTGCAAACCATGAATGCGGTATAATATGAAAGACTGTTAAGACCATTAGCATTAAATTTGGTATTAGTGATAAGAGGAAAGTTTTCTGAAGCAGCTTTCGTCCTCCATGACCAAATCCTCTTCCTATTTCATAGCCAAGCAGGGCCCAAAAAAATAAATATAAAAAGGCAATGAGGGTTGGGGTTGCGGTTAACTGTTCCCAAACAACCGTAAGCCAATCCCAACGAAACAAATTATGAGCCAAGGTTAAAAAACTGCCCCCCAAAAAGAAGCATATATTTAACAGGATGAACAACCATTTCATATTACTTGGGGTAACCGTAAGCTCTTCCCGCCAGGCCTCGGCAATTTCCTCGGGGCTGCCTAACCGCGAAATGAACAAATTCATAAGTTCTTCTTCTGTACATTGAAAATTTTCAAGAATCATCTCATCAATATGGCATTCATATTCGCGTAATATTGAATCTTTATCATCGTGATTCCCCAGTCTGCTACCTAGGTCTTCAAGAAATTTATTCTTTAGCTGTTCCATGATTAGATCTCCCAATCACTTTGTTCATAACCTTAACAAAATCCTGCCATTCACGTGTTTTTTCATCTAAAACCTCTCGGCCTGCAACGGTGATCCGGTAGTATTTGCGTGCAGGACCCTTTTCCTGTTCCTGCCAATAGCAGTCAATATACTCTTGTTTTTCAAGTTTATGAAGGGCAGGATATAAGGTACCCTCTTTCACACTCAAGCCATTGTCGCTGCGCTTCTCCAATTCTTTCACTAGTTCATATCCATACATATCACGTTCATCAAGTAACTGAAGTAAAATTAATGAGGTACTCCCCTTAACTAATTCCCGGTTAAACATGTTATTCACCTACCTAGATTTATTAGGTACATAGATATTCTATATCTATTAAAAAACTTTGTAAAGGAATTATTGGTAAATTTTCCTCCAAAGAAAAAGCAGCGATGTTTCCATCGCCACTTTTTACTTCATTTTCAAGTTTTTTTGCTGCTTGTTAATGTACTCGTCACGTTCACCACCATCAGATAGTTCTTCTGAAAATTCATGAGTAACATTACTTCCCGGCAATTTTCCTGTTTTTATTGTTTTTGGCGGCAGATTATTGTTTGGCGCTGATTGTCCATTCCATTTTCCCATGTTAATCACCTCACCAATAGTATTTGGTGAATGAATATGTTTATCCACAAAAAAATGCCCGGATTTATATCACCCGGACATCGATTAAAGATTAAATAATCATACGCTTGTCATCTTGTAATTGTAATTCATGTTCTTCCAATCCGCCTTCTTCACGGCTCTTTTTAATGCGGAAATGGTAGATCAAATAACAGGCAATGACGAATGGTACCCCAAGGTATAGGGCTAAGCGTTGCTCAGAGTCAAACGCTAAGCTGACTAATACCAAAATATTTAAGACTAAAGCAATAATCGGTAAGAGCGGGAATAGCGGTGTTTTGAATTTTAGCTCCTCCACTTTTCCGCCTTCGCGAATAAACTTTCTACGGAATGCAATTTGTGATGCTGTGATGGAAATCCAGCCCACTTGCGCACCGAGCCCGGCTACTGAAAGCAACCAAACAAAAACGGTTTCCTCTGCGAAAAATCCAGATAATAAAGATAATAATGCAATACCAATCGTTAATACTAATGCATTAATTGGTACCCCGCTCTTGTTTACCTTCGCTAAAGACTGGCTTGCCATTTTTTCACGAGACATCGCATACAACATTCTTGTTGCAGCATAAAGTCCTGAGTTTGCAACAGAAAGTAATGCAGTCAAAATAACGAAGTTCATAATATCTGCAGCATAAGGAATACCAATACTATCAAATACGACAACAAATGGGCTCTCGATGACACCTGCTTTGTTCATTGGGATGAGACCAGCTAAAACAAAGATTGCCAAGACAAAGAAGAATAACGTACGCCAAACTGTTTGTTTAATTGATTTTGGAATTGTTTTTTCAGGCTCTTCACTTTCACCCGCAGCAATTCCAATTAACTCTGTCCCTTGGAAGGAGAAGTTTACGGTAATCATGGTTATAATCAATGCAGTTAATCCATGTGGCAGAAGACCATGTGCTGTAAAGTTGCTCATAAATGGTGCACTATGGCCGCCTTTCATATCGATCAATCCAAACATTGCTGCGCCACCTAAAACAATGAACATGATAATAGCTAGAATTTTTATGCTGGAGAACCAAAATTCTGCTTCTCCAAACGCTCTTGCAGATAAAGCATTTAAAAGGAATAAGATAACAGCAAATACGCCGCTCCAAACCCATACATCAACATGTGGAAACCATCTTTGCATTAATTGGCCTGCAGAAAGTAATTCCAAAGCCACTGTTACTGACCAACCTAACCAATATAGCCATCCTAGTGCAAAACCTGTTCCAGGACCAATAAATTTAGTAGTATAAGTTTGGAATGAACCGGATACCGGCATGGCAACAGAAAGTTCGCCAAGGCAAAGCATGGTCAAAAACATAATAATACCGCCAACAATATATGAGAGAATGGCTCCAGTAGGTCCGGCCTGACTAATTGTATAACCAGAACCCAGGAATAAGCCAGAGCCAATGACTCCCCCAAGTGAAATCATAAATAAATGCCGTGATTTCATCGTTCTTTTCAATTCGTGAGTAGATTGGTTTTCTTGTAGCTGCATTAAATTTCCCCCTTTGTTTGAATGCGCTTCCAAAATAAGTAAATGTCTTGATAAAATAGGAGAATTTTAGAATCCCACACATGATGTTCACATCTTTGTCACAAAAAATAGCTTAATATATTTGTCGACAAATTACAACACCAAATCTTTCTAAAATTTTCACTATTATAAACTTTTATAATGCAAATACCGTGCCAAGCCTAAAAGTTGAATTTGTGAACATTTTTCGAACAAAAACCGCAAAATTTTTTGGCACACATGGTTGTTTTTTGCATCACACATGCAAAAAAATGCTCTTCCCATCGAAATGGGAAGAGCGTTTCATTATACCCAGCCTCTGAAGCTTGCTGCTTCCGCCATCTTTCTAATACCGACCATATAGGCTGCTAATCTCATATCAACTTGATGTTTTTGAGCTGTTTCATAAATAGTTTCAAATGAATGAACCATAACCTTAACTAGTTTTTCATCTACCTCTTCTTCCGTCCAATAATAACCTTGATTATTCTGTACCCATTCGAAGTAGGAAACTGTCACACCGCCTGCACTAGCCAAAATATCCGGAACGAGTAGAACACCACGTTCTGAAAGAATCTTTGTCGC
This sequence comes from Bacillus sp. JJ1764, assembly GCF_036962145.1. Taxonomy (NCBI): domain Bacteria; kingdom Bacillati; phylum Bacillota; class Bacilli; order Caryophanales; family Bacillaceae; genus Bacillus; species Bacillus sp. JJ1764. The sequence goes on from NZ_JBALNY010000083.1 coordinate 16,638, forward strand.
TTCAAGTGTTGTTGGCCCATTTGCTGCTTCTACAACAATTTTCGCCTTAATATTAGCAGCATTTTCAACAGTAATCTGATTGGAAATTGCCGCAGGAACGAGAATATCACAATCCAATTCCAACAACTCTTTATTGGAAATCGTATTTTTAAATAGTTGAGAGAACGTACCGAAGCTGTCTCTGCGATCAAGTAAATAATCGATATCAAGACCATTTGGATCATGAACAGCACCGTATACATCAGAAACAGCAATTACTTTTGCACCGGCATCATGCATAAATTTCGCCAAATAACTACCTGCATTTCCAAAGCCTTGGATAACGACGCGAGCACCTTGTATGTTAAACCCTTTTTTCTTAGCAGCTTCATCAATACAGATCGTTACACCACGGGCTGTAGCTGTTTCACGACCTTGAGAACCACCCAAAACAATCGGTTTTCCGGTAATAAATCCCGGAGAGTCGAATTCCCGTAAACGACTGTATTCGTCCATCATCCAAGCCATGATTTGTGAGTTTGTGTATACATCTGGTGCTGGAATATCTTTCGTAGGTCCTACAATTTGGCTGATAGCACGAACATATCCTCGGCTTAAACGTTCAAGCTCTCTAAAAGACATTTTCTTTGGATCACAGATGATACCGCCTTTACCGCCACCATATGGTAAGTTAGTAATTCCGCACTTTAAGCTCATCCAAATTGATAATGCTTTTACTTCTTCTTCATTAACTTCTGGATGAAAACGAACGCCACCTTTTGTTGGTCCGACAGCATCGCTGTGCTGAGAGCGATATCCAGTGAAAATTTTAACCGTTCCATCATCCATCCTTACAGGAATTCTCACGGTTAACAAGCGAAGCGGTTCCTTTAATAATTCGTACATTTCGTTAGGATAGCCCAGTTTACCTAATGCTTTTTGAATTACGGTTTGAGTAGAATAAAATAAATTTAATGACTCTTTTTCCTCTTGCTGTTCCTTTGAAATTTCAGTTGTCACAGAATTTTCAGTCATCGTTCACACCTCATTGGATTTGATTAAAGTCATAAAAAATTACGCTAAAACTTTTTTAATTTTTTCAAGCGCCCAGTCAATTTCCTCTTTGGAAATAACTAATGGAGGTGCGAAACGAATAACGGTATCATGAGTTTCTTTGCATAGTAAGCCTTCTTCTTTCAATTGTTCACAATATGGTCTTGCTTCTTCAGTCAACTCTACTCCAATAAATAATCCTTTTCCGCGAACATCTTTAATAACAGGATTATTAATAGATTTTAATTCGTTCAAGAAATATTCGCCAAGTTCAAGAGAACGTTCTGCTAGTTTTTCTTCTTCCAACACTTCCAACGAGGCAATAGAGACTGCACAAGCGAGTGGATTTCCACCAAAAGTTGAACCGTGCGAACCTGGATTAAAAACTCCAAGTACATCAGAATTGGCCACAACACAAGAGATCGGGAATACTCCTCCGCCAAGAGCTTTACCCAAAATCCACATATCCGGCTTTACATCTTCCCAATCGCAGGCAAACATTTTTCCAGTACGTGCCAAGCCTACTTGGATTTCATCAGCAATAAACAAAACATTATTTTCTTTACATACATCAAAGGCTTGCTTTAAGAAACCTTCCGGTGGCAAGATAATTCCGGCTTCACCTTGGATTGGCTCCATTAAGAATGCTGCCGTATTTGGAGTGATGGCTGCTTTTAATGCTTCTAAATCACCATATGGAATTAATTTGATGCCAGGTAGCATTGGGCCGAATCCACGCTTATATTCAGGATCAGAAGATAATGACACGGCTCCCATTGTCCGGCCATGGAAGTTGCCGACACAAGCAATAATTTCAGCTTGATTTTCTGCAATGCCTTTCACATCATAGCCCCAACGGCGTGCCGCTTTAAGAGCAGTTTCAACAGCTTCAGCTCCGGTATTCATCGGCAGAGCCATTTCTTTTTCTGTTAGTTTGCAAATTTTTTCATACCATGGTCCTAACTGATCATTATGGAAGGCACGAGATGTTAATGTCACTTTATCTGCCTGTTCCTTTAATGCCTGAATAATTTTTGGATGACGATGTCCCTGATTTACAGCAGAATAGGCACTGAGCATATCCATATAGCGGTTTCCTTCAGGATTTTCTACCCAAACCCCTTCTGCTTTCGCAATAACGATTGGCAGTGGATGATAGTTATTGGCACCATATTTTTGTGTTTGTTCAATTAAATTAGATGTTTTAGAAGTTGTAGCTGTCATGTGTATTTCCCCTTTGTTTTAGAATCATATTTTTATAGATTTCAAACGTAGTTTTTTGCCTGCATATGAGGCAATTAAAAATCAGGGCCTTTAAAAGCTGTTTTATTTTTTTCTAAAGAATAATCTGTAAATGGTTCACGTGAATACGTTTTCATTTATTCCCCCCATTTTGTTTGTACAAATACCTATATTGCATTTTTCGTGCCAACTTTTTTTGGTAGATAAATTCACATTTTCGCCATATTTGGTGCCAGTTTTTTTGCGTTTTTTCATCTCTCACCATTAAAAACGCAAAAATATTTTGCATTTCAATGCTAAGTTCGTTTAAAATAGTGCAAAAAGGGTTCATTAAGAGGGAGATAAATTTATGGAACAGACAAAAAGGTCGGTGAATCATTTGGAGTATCTAAATCAATTTTATAAGAGAATTTTAGATGAAGTTGATGTTGGGATTCATGCGGTCGATGAAACAGGAAAAACGATTATTTATAACNNGATGCAGATAGAAGCTATGGACATTCAAGAGGTTATAGATAAAAATCTTCTGGATGTATTTAGATTCAAAGACAATCAAACTAGTACGCTGGTAAAAGCTTTACAAGAGGGGAAAGAAACCAGCAATGTGAAACAAACCTATTTTAATAATAAAGGCAGAGAGATTACAACGATTAACAACACGATTCCCATTTTCCATGAAGAAAATGTTCTGGGGGCCGTGGAGATTGCCAAAGATGTAACCAAACTGGAACGGCTGATGAAAGGTAATTTGAATAAAGGCGCAACCAGGTATACATTTGATCATATTATTGGCAACAGTCCAGCAATTAAAGAAGTCATTGAAGCGGCAAAGCGAGCAAGCAGAACAGCTTCCTATGTCCTTATTGTTGGGGAAACGGGAACGGGAAAAGAATTATTCTCGCAAAGCATCCACAATGCTAGCAATCGATTGTCAGGCCCGTTTATTTCTCAAAACTGCGCAGCTTTACCAGATAATTTAATTGAAAGCCTATTATTCGGGACCAAACGAGGAGCTTTTACCGGTGCAATGGATACCCCCGGTTTATTTGAGCAAGCAGAAGGTGGAACACTGCTTCTCGATGAAATAAACTCATTGAATCTAAATCTGCAAGCGAAGCTGCTTAGGGTTTTACAGGAGAAAACCATTAGGAGAATTGGTGATACAAAGGATACCTCTGTAGATGTCAGGGTCATCGCCAATATTAATGAAGACCCCATTGATGCAATCGCCAATAATCACTTACGGAAAGACTTGTATTATCGACTTGGGGTCGTCACCATTTTTGTCCCGCCGTTACGGAATCGAAAATCCGATATTCCTCTTTTAGTTCAGCATTTTATCGAAAAATATAATGATATGTTCCATATGAACGTAAAGGGGTTATCAAAAGAGGTTGAAAATTCCTTTTTTGAATATGAATGGCATGGTAATATTCGTGAACTTGAACATATTATTGAAGCAGCCATGAATATCATGGATGACGAAGATGTCATCCAGTATGCCCATCTGCCTTATCAATACCGCAGCAAAATGCAACTCAAAGAACGGATGCTGCCGATCTCTTCTGTCGATACATTTATCACCGATATGGCAGATGAACCAGTGCCGCTAAAAGAGCAATTGGAGTTATTTGAAAAATCATATATCGATCATATTCTAAATAAAAACGACAGAAATATTTCAAGAACAGCAAAATTACTTGGATTAAGCCGTCAAAGCCTACAGTATCGAATGAAAAAACTGGGTATCTTTACTGAATAATATTTTTCTAAAGGTGGATGGCTATTATGCCTTTCGCCTTCTTTTTTTAACAATTAATGTAACCAAAATAGAATTTTATACATAAAATTATTATTACATAATAGTATTTTTTTAGGACAATCTTTACTATTTCTTCTTCATTCGATGCATAAATATTCCATTTTTCCTCCAAACTAAGTTTAAAGATGAGGTGAAAAAAATGGGACTGCTCAGTTCATTTAATCATTGGAGAGAGGCAAAATACCAAAGTCATCTCTCCGATATGAAGGACCAAGGCAAATGCCCAGATTGTGAGGGCCGCGGCTACACGATTTATCCTTATAATGAATTTGCTTACTTTAATTCTTATGAATGCCCTGGGTGCCAAGGCAGCGGTCATTATACTGATTGGGAAGAATTTAGATAATACCTATAAAAACTCGCTAGCTGAAATAGCGGGTTTTTTTTTCCGAATGGCTGTGTAAAAAAAACAGTGTTGATTTTTAC
>NZ_JBALNY010000084.1:0-31663 GCF_036962145.1 Bacillus sp. JJ1764
TCCCAGCCCCGTTTGGACCAAGAATCGCCACAACCTCCCCCTTAGAAATTGAAAAAGAAACCTCCCTCACCGCCGTCTTCTCCCGAAAACACCTCGTCACCTTTTCCAAACACAAAACCTCATCACTCATCATCACTCATTCCCCTCCCTCAACTCTTAACCACATTATACGGCGCAATTGGGAGGACTTTTAGTAAGCAACGTCACCAAAATCAAATGACAAATGTCATCTTTGGTGGTTGTGACAATGTGGTAGTAACAGTGTGATGACATCAGTCTGGTGACAGGCACCACTCGTGGACAAAAAACCCCAATTTGTTCTCCACAGGTGGACAAATTGGGGTTTCTTGTAAGGTTATGAAATTTAGCAGGTGAACTGTTTTAAGTTTGCTACGTTGTGTATAGTGAATTGGTAGGAAAGAAACTTTTTTCTTAAAAGTATCCACAGGAGTTATCCACTTATTTCGGATAGTTATTCACAATTTCAATAGTATATCCACAGGGTTATACACATTTTGATGTGGTTTATTGGAAAAATAGGTGGAATTACAGATGATTGGTACCTGTTCTTATAGGCAGGTTTCCACAAATATTTAGCGTTTATCCACATTCCACAAGGGGTTATCCACTAATACCACAGTTTATCCACAGTTATTCCACAATAATATTTATATTTGTCCACAGACATATTGCGTTTACTCTGCCATCACCATTATTATTTCTGATCCTCAGCCTTTTCCGCCTTTCCATTTTCCACAATCTCTCTAAGTTCACCTTCATCCCCCTTAGCATTGATGATCTCAAAGATTTGGTTTAATCCTTCACTTGTTTCATCCACTTCTTTTTTCATTCTCTTAACCCTCCTTTATCTAATAGAATGACCAGTTTTTTAAGAACTATTTTCCACATGTCGCACTAAGTCCTTTTATCCACAGAATGTTCCCCAATTACTAAGCTTTAATGTCCCAATAAACACTCTAAGTGTCAGGCTCTCCGCTGCGCCTTTTTGTAAAACGAAAATGGTGTCGAAATTATTGTTTCTCTACCTGACATGTTTCTTCATGTTTTACTACTATCATTTGTTATGTTTAAGAAAAATAGATAGGGGGCCAAACATGAATTTTGAGTCGCTTTTAGATGCCATTTTAGGAGTAAGAAAGATTTTTTATGTACTTGAATGCCCTGTCTGTGGAATGGAAGAAATTTATTATGAAAATGAAGTAACAAGACGACTGATTGGACGAGCCTGCTCAACTTGCCATTTTGTCCAAAAATTTGATTAAAAGGTGGTTGTTAGTTTAAAATTGATAAAGCCTAGGAATCCTGGGCTTATTTGTTATTAAATTTTGCAAGACTTCCCATTTTAATAGAACTTATTTGTCACGTGTTTTAAAGTCTATATTCGTGTCTATGATAGTAGTAGAGAATTTTAATAAAAAGGAAGTTTTTGCATGGGTAAAAATTATTCTGTACTGGTAGCACTGGCTTTGATTCTTTTGATAATAGTAGGATGCTCTGAACAACTTCATTTTTCCAACAGGGACGAGAAGATTTCGAATCGTGCCCAAGTAAAGGTCAGCAAGCAAACCTCCATCAATCCCCAAACAAAAGATAGTAAGACAAACGATCGTACCGTGAAGGTTGTTGAAAATCCAGGTAGCATTCCTGTACTGGTAAACAAACTGAATATGCTGCCTGAACAGTATAGTCCGAGTGATCTAGTGTATCCGGATATTCCGTTTATTTTTGCAAAAAAATCATCTAAACGTGAAATGCGTCAAGAAGCTGCACAAGCGATTGAAAAATTATTTGCCAGTGCCAAGAAGGACGGCGTCCCGCTCCTCGGCGTTTCTGCTTACAGATCCCATACTGCGCAAAAGACTTTATTTAATTACTACGTAAACCGAGATGGTATAAAAGCAGCACAAACGTACAGTGCCCTTCCCGGAACTAGTGAGCATGAGACAGGACTAGCCATCGACGTCACCGGCAGTGACGGAAAATGTGCCGCAGAAAACTGCTTCGGCAGTACAAAAGAAGCAAAATGGCTCGCACGCCATGCTGCCGAATACGGCTTCATCATCCGTTACCCAAAAGGAAAAGAAACCATCACCGGCTACCAATACGAACCCTGGCACCTCCGCTACGTCGGCAAAACCATTGCCCAAAAAATCACGGCCCGCGGCATCACACTAGAGGAATATTACAACGCCATACCTGTTAATAAATAAAATAGGGTAAAGTGTTTAGAAAAAAAGTAGTTTAATGGTGACACTGCTGAAAAAGTGACAAAAACTGAATGGTGACAGGCACCATCCATGGACAAATGTCCTCCTGAGGTGGACACCCTTGAAAATGAATATAAGACACAAAAATCCCTGCTGTTTGGGTTAACAGCAGGGATTTTTTTATTTTCCTTTGATTTCCAATAGTTTGATGCGGAGTTCGTTTTCCATGGCGACGAGTTCTTGTTCGGCACTGCGGCGTTTATTGCGCCCTTCTTCTTGGATTCGCAATGTTTCTTCCAATGTGCTGATTAGATTTTCCTGAGTTTTCTTTAGTGTTTCGATATCGACAAGGCCACGCTCATTTTCTTTGGCCGTTTCGATGGTGTTGGTTTTCAGCATTTCAGCGTTTTTCAACAACAGTTCATTGGTTGTTTTTGATACTTGCTTTTGTGCCTCCACTGCATGGCGCTGGCGAATAAGCGTCAACGCAATGGCCACCTGATTTTTCCATAATGGAATCGCGGTTACAATGGACGACTGAATTTTTTCCACAAGTGCTTGGTTGGTGTTCTGAATCAAACGGATTTGCGGCGCACTTTGAATCGTAATCTCCCGACTGAGCTTCAAATCATGCACACGTTTGTCCAAACGATCTGCAAATTGAATCATATCGTTCACTTCTTGGAATTTCATCTGATCATTCGTCGTTTGAGCCTGGCGCTTCAATTCTGGAATTATTTTTTCATGCATCTCTTCCAGCTTAATTTCCCCGGCGGCAATATACACATTAAGAGCATGGAAATATTCTTTATTGGATTCGTAAAGCTGTTCAAGCAACTTTATATCTGATAAAAGCACATTCTTGCTGCGATCTAATTTAACAGAAATTCGATCAATTTGTGCCCCTGTTTTCTGGTATTTAGATAGTGCCTCTTGCAGCGAGTTTGAAATTTTTCCAAACATCCGGCCAAAAAAGGACGGTTTCCCATCCTTCAGCTCGTCCGGATTGACTTCATTTAATCGCTTCATTAAATCATTAATGATTTCCCCGATTTCGCCAACATCCTTTTTCTGAACATGCTCGAGCATGGCTTGTGAAAATGTCAACAGCTTGCCTTGGGCTTGTGTACCATATTGTATCATTGCCTGGTGATTGGTTGGGTCAATCTGCTCCGCCAACTGGTAGGCCTTCGCTCTGTGCTCTTCAGGGATTACATCAATTAATTTAACAGGCTTCGCATCACTTGTTTGCTGCGGAAAAGGGCTTTGGACTGGCGGCTGAAGCTGTTCCCCAAACGGATTCGCCAATATATCATTTAATAAATCACCGGATTTATTGTTTGCTATTGGATTGTTTTCTGTCATTTTAACCACCTATTCTCCTCAGGAATTTTAGGGTCTTTTTGCTTATTGATGGTATATTTCGCCACATCAATTTCAAAATTTAACGTATCAACATCATTTGACACAACTTGATATAAATCCTCTTCCAACACCTTTGCCAACTCATTTAAGGTTTGCTTCGTTTCAATCAAAGATTGATTAATTTCCAAACTCTTTTTGGGTTGAGATGCCAAAAAGCTGTACTTTTCGGTCAATTCCACCACAGAGTCCAAATGGGAGAAATAAAACGGTTCAGCCTGATAAAAACGCTTTGGCTCTTTTACCGCCATTTTTTGAATTTTTTTCGTAACTCTTAATATATCCAGACGTTGTTTTACAGAAGATATATCGCGAATATTGAACAGTGATTTATTCAAGCGGCGAATTTTTTTATTAGCATCAGCCAGATTCTTCTGGATATAGCGATACTCTTTCCAGGAAAGTTGATGTTTTCTTAAAAAATTCCAACCCATAATTGGTGCCAAAATAAAATGCGTGGCTATTCCGCCTACAATCGCAAATCCTGTTGCGGGCCAAAAGTTAAGATCCACGCCCCAAAAGCAAATAATCCAAGTCAAAACGGTCACGGGCACGGCCACAAGTGATCGAATAATAAATGAAAGGATCGGGTTCATCTTAATCTACTCCTAACTAAAAATCCTTTATATACATACGAATAAATCAATGGAATGTTTCAATTTCTTAAAATTCATAACAACAGAAGTTATTTCCATTTATTAGTTCAACAATACACGAAAAAATTCCTGCCTGCCATAGACCACAAACCGAACATTTCTACGACCTAAGACGTATTTTTATCAATCTAATTTGTGATACTTTTTTTAAAGATATCATTAATCAAACGTTTGATTAAAAAATTGCCCTTTAAATTGAAGAAATCCACACCATTAGCATCAGTTGGGGTGTCATTATTCGGGTACATATATCCACTTATTAACAATTTGTCCGCCACACATGGACAAATTCAGTCGTTTGTCCACGAGCGGTGCCTGTCACCCTGAATGTCACCCTTAATTTTTACACTAAATGGCACCCAAAAATCCCCACTACTTGTCTCCGCAAGGACTTTCCCCCTAGCCTATTTATTTTCAGGTACAAATTCCATTTATTTCTTTCGAGAATATATTAGTTTTGTTAGTTCTAAATATTCATTCGAAGAGGTGAATTAAATTTTGATGAGAAGGGCTCTTTTTACGGTTCCTATAATATTGCTACTTGTTGCGGTGATCGTCGGGTCTTTTGTCTTAATGGGCATGAAGCCGGCCACGGGTAAAATTTCTCAAGCCCAAAAGCTTGCGGAGTACTCGAAGCCAGCGGTTGTTCGGATAGTGGATTACGCGATTGTAAAGTGGCAGTTTAATAACCCGTATGATACGGAAGTACTTGGTATCTTAAATGAACTTGGCAATCAAACGGTCATTGGTGGATCCGGCTCTGGGGCCATTATCAGTTCGAACGGTTACATTGTCACGAATGCCCATGTAGTGGAACTCACGAAGAAAGAGGATGCAGATGTCGCCAACGCTGCATTTGAACAACTGGTAAACATAATGGCAGACTATTATAAGACAGACTATGATACAGCATACAACTACATGGTCAAATACACACAATATACCGCTATTGAAAAGGCAACAAAGGTTATCTTGCCGAGCGGTGACATTCTTGATGGAGAATTGAAAAGCTACGGTGCCCCAATTAATGAAGGAAAAGATGTTGCTGTATTAAAAATTGAAGGAAAAAACTTCCCAACCCTACCGCTTGGAAACTCTGACAATATCCAAAATCAAGACAACATTTGGGTTAGTGGATACCCTGCCGCCGCAGATTCCGATCTTTTATCCCCAGATTCTTCTTTAGTTTCTTCCATGAACGCAGGACAAATTTCAGCAACAGAGAAAAAGACCGAACAAGGCAGTCCGGTCATTCAAATTAATGCAGCTGCCACACATGGCAATAGCGGTGGTCCAGTCATCAATCATAAAGGGCAAATTATCGGTCTGCTCACTTTTAGAGGAGACACTGTCAATGGCCAAGAAGTTCAAGGATTCAACTTTGCAGTTCCTGTTAATACCGTCAAAGAATTTGTGAATCAGGCGGGTGCTAAAAATAGCAAAAGTGCCACAGACCAACTCTATCAAGATGGACTAGAATTATATTGGGGCGGTTATTACAAACATGCTTTGGAAAAATTCGAGGCCGTCCAACGAATCTATCCTAATCATTCGGAAATTAAGGATTACATCACTAATTCCGAAAAGAAAATGAGCAAAAGTAAAACACTTTGGTCCGACTATTCCACCATTTTCTACATTGTTGACGGCGTTTCCGGTTTACTCATCTTAATTCTCTTATTAGTTACCTTTGTATTTAGACCTAAACAGCAGGAATTGGCGGTAGCAGCAACAGTACCATCACCGGCAGCACCGCCGACACCTGAGAATAATACAGTAGACCTAAACAAGGATGGAAAAGTCGATATTCAAGACATCCTCATGGCCCTACAGGAACACCAGAAAAAACAAAAGAAGGATGACGAATAAAATTTTTTATAAAAGGAATTCCTGTATCTAGAACGCGGGGGTTCCTTTTTTCATAGGTATAAATGGATATTTCACCGGGAACATTATGTATAGTATGGTCACAGCCGTGTCCAATTATTTCCGTTATTTTTTCAAAAAAAGAATGAGGTGCATTGGATGAACGTTCGCAAAGCCATCATTCCTGCAGCCGGATTAGGTACCCGCTTCCTCCCGGCAACTAAAGCACAGCCAAAGGAAATGCTGCCGATTGTCGATAAACCGACATTGCAATACATTATTGAAGAAGCTGTAGCCTCAGGAATTGAGGAAATTTTAATTATTACGGGCAGAAATAAAAAATCGATTGAGGATCACTTCGATAAATCAGTGGAGCTTGAGCTCGAACTTGAATCAAAAGGGAAATTTGAGTTATTGGAAGAAGTGCGTCAAATTTCCGACATGGTGAATATCCATTATATCCGTCAAAAAGAACCTAAAGGGCTAGGGCATGCAATCTTTTGTGCGAAAAATTTTATTGGGAATGAACCTTTTGCTGTCCTGTTAGGGGATGATATTGTCTATTCCCAAAAACCTTGTTTAAAACAGATGATTGACACTTATGAAGAGTACAAGACGACCATTTTAGGTGTACAAAAAGTAGCAGAGCAGGACGTGGATAAATACGGAATTATTGAGGGGAAATTAATCGAGGACAGAATTTATAAGGTTAAAGGTTTAATTGAGAAGCCTTCCATTGCAGATGCCCCCTCGAATATTGCCGTCCTTGGGCGATATATTATCAACCCAGCAATCCTAGATATTTTAGGAGAGACACAGCCTGGCAAAGGAGGAGAAATCCAGTTAACGGATGCCCTTAGAGAATTGGCTAAAAAGGAAGCAATGTATGCCTATATTTTTGAAGGAAGACGCTATGACGTAGGTGATAAGCTTGGTTTTCTACAAGCCACAGTAGAATTCGCTTTAAGACGCGACGACCTCAGTGATGAATTTTTAAAATACTTAACCCATATTACAAAAGGAAAAATGTCCACCTCATAGGAGCGGCCTTCTAAATCTCGCCATCATAACGAGAACACAGACGGCCGCATCATTTTCCCCTTTCACTCAAGATTTCCAATAGCGGCGTCCGCTCGACGCGGACAAATGTCCACAGATGGTGCCTGTCACCCTATTACCTCTCATTTCATTCCTATTATAATTTCATTTTATCCCCCCATTTAATTGAATTGCTTCGATGATACTCTGGTCGCTGATCTGCTGGTTTGCTTGGAGATCGGAGATGGTTCGGGCGAGGAGAATGATTTTGACTTGGCTACGGTTGCTTAGTGCATGTTTGATCTTCAAAACATGTTTAGCCTCAGCATGTCCAACTACTTGCTGGAAATCCAGGTTGTTACAATCATTCTGAAACAAGATATCTTTTCTTAAAAAATCAGGGACCGACGGACTCCACTTCCCCTCCAGATGTCCAATCACATCCTGTAAAGAACGTACATAAATCATTTCCACCTCTAGAAAGTCAACATCAGGCAAATAGTGTCGTCGAATTAAGGATATAACCGAATGATCGAAGTGCCGCGTGGATTCGTTCCTTCGATTCCTTCACAGCAGCATCCGGCAGCCCGACGATTTTAAAAGCATCATTTCCCGCCTACGAACTGACTTCAACATTCACTCGATACCCTTCCATCCCTTTAAGGCCAACACTGGTTACTCGAGCCCACACAGCGACTCCTCCTGTCGTATGAAATAAATTTTCCCATCATACCAATGAAATTTATCAGTATACCGACTTTTCATATAGTTTTCATAGGTTTGAGAAGGAGGATCTGGAAAATAGGATAGAACTGGTGTGGGATCTACTAGGGGTTGTATTTCGCCATAAACATAGCAAGGGTAACTGCTCCAGGGGTAATCCTCAGGGGTCTCCGTTATTCCTGCGGTCACGGGGTTTAAATGAATATACTTGCTTACATCAATCTCGTATTCGGGGGAATTTAACAGTTCAGCGCTATATCTTTTTTCAAACACATGACCTGTACAAGAATATTTTTTATTAAAATACTTTGCAAAACTTGTGTTGAGGTATTTCATGATGGTGCTAATCGGGGTTTCCAGCGTGTCGATTTGAAGATGGGTGTGATTGGTCATTAAACAATAAGCATGAAGCACAAACGGAAAACGGGCCTTACTCTCTTTCAGAATCGATAAATACTTATTAAAATCTTCATCGTCCAAGAAAAGCTTCATCCGGTTATTACCTCTGCTGGTCACATGAAACTTCGCACCTTCATGCCAAGTACGAATTCTTCGAGCCAAAATGGATCACTCCTTATTAATTTTTATACAGCGGAAAAACAGCAAATGTTGAGTCGCACCTCCGCTGTCTCCCATTATACAAATCCGATTTGGTTAGGAATACCATATTAGTAAATTTAACATTTTGTTCAAAAATAGGATCCTATTAAAAAGGGCATGTTCAAAAAGATGGCCAATGTATAAAAAGACTCACGTATAAATAAGTATTTTATAAAGGGGCAGTGCTTACATTCTAAGAAGGGGGAATGCATCTGGGGGCGATACGGGTAATCCGGAGAGTAATTGGTGTTCTGCTGCTTGCATATGGAATTTATCTGATTTTCGGTACTCAGGAGTTTTTCGGTACTTTGTTAATTATTCTGGCATTTCTCATTTTTCCTAACGCAAAAAAAGGATCGAAAAGTTACTATAGCAATGAGGCGGACTATGATGAATCCTCCTCTGGTGACTCTCCGATTGAATCAAGTAGTGATTTTGGAGTCTGGAACAGTAGCGAGGAATCCAACGGTGACAGGAACAGTGACTGAATCCACAAAAAAAAGCTCATGCACACATGGGCTTTTTTGTTGATCGAATTTTTATTTATTTTTCGTAAAATAATACAAAAACCACACAGCATGATTCTGCTCATCCGCGGCTGCCCTTCGAAACACGTTTCTTACATATTGATCTCCCGCGTAATCAGCAATCTCCATATAAAAATCAACGGTCATCTGCTCATCCTTTAATGCGAACTCCAAGCCCTTGAGATACGTACTAGGGCAGCCCTCCGTAATTTTCGGCTGTGGCTGCCTTCCAGTAAGCTGTGTATAAATCTGAACAAAATGCCGATAATGCTTAATCTCATCCTCCCGAATCTCTAAAATCCGCTCCCTCTCCTCCTTATTCGTAGCAAGATTAGCCAATCTCGCATAACAATCAATCGCACTATACTCCCCATTTATCGCCTTCTCCACATCAGAAACCAACTTATTCGATTGCCTACTCAACGCATCAACATAATTCGTAAATGGAAACATCGCAGTCCCCCCAATTAACATTTATCTTATACATTATGAATCGCTCTTCAATTGGGTGAATATGTAAAATGGTGACAGGCACCGTTCATGTACAATTGTACGCCTCCAGTGGACACTAATCTGCAGATTTGAGTGAAAATAATTTATATTACATGATTTATCTCACATACTTTTGATTTCTGATAATTTACAATATTTCTTAAAAATCAGAAATCAGGTGGTTGAATGTCAATGTTAAACGAAAAAACTGTTACACAATTGTTTGAGTCCTTGGGTTTACTTGGGGTTGACTGTGTCTTTGGGTGTGATGCTGATCTCCTAAATCCAGCATTACATCCAACTGTTAATAATGAGGGAATTCGCTATTTTCAAATGAAGCATGAGCAATCTGCCGTTCATGCAGCTGACGGTTTTGCACGGGCAACCGGAAGGCCTGGTGTGGTACTACTCACTTCCCCATCTGGCATTACCAACGGAATCACAGGGATTGCCACGGCCTATAGCGACTCTATTCCGCTCGTTATCATAGCTGGTCCGCTCCATACAGGTCCAATCAACAATGATACGATGCAAGAATTGGATATCTCAGGCATCACTATGCCCATTACAAAGGAAACTTATGAAATAAGTCAGATCAAAGACTTGGATTCCCTTTTGTCCGAAGCTCTAAAAGTTGCCGCTTTTGGCAGACCTGGACCCGTTTTAATAGCGCTAAAAGCAAGTATTTCTTTAAACTCTAAAAAATTCACATTAGCTCCCATAGATTCGAATGACAAGATTAATGAAGATATTTTTCCCAAAAAATATTCCGGTAACAGATGGAATAATGGCAGCAAACACAGAGAAAACCAAATTACGCCCAAAAATATTGAAAAGGTAAAAGATATGATCGAAAGAGCCCGAAAGCCGGTAATCTTCATAGGCGGGGGCATCATAGCGTCAGACTCTTCTGAGGAGCTCAGAGAAGTGGTAAAACATGCACGAATCCCCGTTGTCAGCTCACTCATGGGGATTGGTGCAATGGAGGCCAATGATCCGCTTTACCTTGGTATGCTCGGGATGCACGGGACGTTTGCCGCCAATAAAGCTGTCCATCATTGCGATCTACTGATTAGTATTGGAGTTCGTTTTAGCGATCGGGTCACTGGGAAAATCAGCGGCTTTTCCCCTAAGTCAAAAAAAATTCATATAGATATTGACTCGGCTGAAATCAACAAAATCGTTACTGTTGACCTCCCGATTACAGGTGATGCCAAGCAGTTTTTGAAGGCGATTAAGAGCATTTTGGATTATCAGCAAATTCAATTAAATACGGAGATTTGGACAAATGAGGTCATCGAATGGAAACGAACGGTGCCGCGATTTGATAAATCCAACAGTATTCTAAGTCCACAAACCGTGATTCGGTTACTAAGGGACAGCTTCGGAAAAGACACGGTCGTGATCACCGATGTCGGGCAGCATCAAATATGGACTGCCCACCATTATGCATTTTCTAAACCGAGAACACTGATTACCTCGGGCGGATTGGGGACTATGGGGTTTGGGCTCCCGGCGGCTATTGGAGCGGCCGCCGCTTGTCCCGAACAACCGGTCATCTGCGTGTCAGGGGATGGAAGTTTTCAGATGAACCTTCAGGAGTTGATGACAGTAGTCAAATACCAACTCCCTATCAAGCTAGCGATTATGAATAACGGCTATCTAGGGATGGTTCGACAGTGGCAGGAATTATTTTACCAAGGCCGCTATTCTGCTGTTAAAATGACTTCCCCCCATTTCGTCAAACTTGCTGAAGCGTATGGCGTGGCGGGACTAAGTGCCCAAACAGAAGACCAAGCAAAACATGTTATACGAACAGCCTTCCAGACGAATGGCCCCGTTCTCATGGAATTCAACGTCATCGAAGAAGAAAACGTCTACCCAATGGTGCCGCCAAACCACAATAACCATCAGGCCATACTTTCACGATAAACGGTAAAACAGCAGTCCCCCTACCAAAAAGGCGCCTCATCAGTCGCAAATGTGGAGCACCTTTTCACAAAAATCATTTGTCATTTCCGCCCTGTCCATCCAGGGCGGACAAATGTACATTAGTGGTACCTGTCACCATTTAGGCTCCCCTCTCTCACCTCCAGCCTAAAATGCGCATACCGAGGAGTAGTTTCACTTAAGCCTGGATAGGCAGGGGAACTTTTAGCAGCCAAAAAAGGCCCACGATCGTGGACCTTTTTGTGTTATGTGGCTTTGTATCCCTTACCTAGCATTTCATGGACATAATGGATGGTAACGTAGGCATGTTCATCAATTTGATGGATGATGTTCTTCAGTTGGACGATTTCCTGTTTATTGATGACGATGTATAGTACTTCTTTGTTTTGTCCTGTGTAACCCCCGCGTCCGTCCAGGATGGTGAGCCCTCGAGACATTTTATTCGTAATGCTCTCCAACACCTTCTCCGGCGAATTCGAGATAATCAACACTGCAACACGTTCGTCCAGTCCCTCGACAATAAAATCAATCGCCTTCGCCCCGATATACACGACCAATAGGGTGTACATCGCTTTTTCCAAACCAATAACGAAGATTGACCCGGCCACCACTAATACGTCCATGACCAGCATCGCCTTCCCCATACTCCAGCCTAGGAATTGATTTGCGATTCGAGCCAAAATGGTCGACCCACCTGATGTTCCGCCTGACCGAAAAATCAAGCCTAATCCAATTCCAACTAGGAAACCGGCAAACACGGATGCCAACAAAGTGTCCCCGGTTAGCCTCTTACCAAAATCCTCTGTCAAAAATAAAAACAAAGAACTTGCTCCAATAGATAGTAACGTATAAACAAAAGTCCGTTTTTCAAAAAATTTATACCCCACCGTCAAAAGAACTATATTAAACACAAAGTTAACTACCCCGGGTGACCAATGAAACAAATAGTACGTAATAATGGTAATCCCCAGAATCCCACCCTCAGATAGCCGATTGGGAATGGTAAAATAATTTACCCCCACTGCAAAAATAAACGAACCAATTAAAATAAAAATAAGATCCTTCACAAATTTTTTCATACCAATGCCATCCCTTAAAAAAATAATTCTTTTATCCTCATAAAATATTATCCACTATCTTACTATAAAAGCCACCAAAACAAGGCAACATCCAAAGAATAATTTTCAAATTCAAAAGTAACAAGACCAATTACCTAACCCTTGCATCGAAAAACTCGAAAAACACAAAAAAGCGCCTGCCGTTAAAACAGCAGTACACTTTTTTAAAATTAGGGGTGACAGGCACCACTCATGTACATTTGTGCGTATCCAGTGGACACCACCATCTTAAACACACAACTCTATGTTTTTGGTTACTCCCTGCATTAAAACAGGACGAATATCTGCCATTTTCCAAATAAATTTTTGCTTCCTGGGTACAGTAGGTTTGTCTGGATAAGAATACTTCTGTTCAAGGAAGGCTCCCTTGCTACCCTAGGTGGCGTGATTCCTTTTGACCAATTGCCGCTATTTTTGATGGAGATGGAGATCTTTTTTGTGGAAGAATTCCCTTTACTAGTTTTATCCTGGTGCTTGACCGTAATAAAAACGGGCTCACTGCGATTACCGGCAAAATCAGTAGCTGTAATCCTCAATTTTGCCCCAGCTGCTTGCTTAGTAATCAATACCTTGAATTTGCCATCAGTACCAGCTGAGCCGCTTCCTATCAAACTACCATTTCGAGAAATTATAATCGAAGCGCCACTCTCCGCTTTACCCTCTATAAATTTCATCTGATCGGTTACACCATCGACACTTGGCTTTCTTGGAGCCGTCACATCTTTTACCACAACAGTGGTAGGCTTACTTATATTACCTGAGGCATCCTTGGCAATAATTTTTACAACGGTTCCAGCTGCTTGCTTCCTAATCGGAAGAGCAAAAACCCTGGTCCCCCGGCTTACTGCATGTCCAATTTCTTTAGAACCTACGAAGGCAACTACCGTTGCATTCAGCTCAGCCTTCCCCGTAATCTGCGTATCGGCATCCCCGACACCATTGACAATCGGGCTCGCAGGCGGGGTCATGTCAATTTCTGCCACACCTTGATGCTTGTCCACCAATGTATAGGTGATATTTGCCCCTTTTGCAGTTGGAAGGGCAATGTTTCTCCGCGGTATCACCACCGCACCTCCACCATGCAATTGCACAGAATTCCCAGTGAAAAATTGTCCTTGGAGGGCATTAAAAAATGCATCACCCTTAAATCCGTATAACCCCTTCGGCTCTTTTAAAAGTAGGGCAATTCTAAAATCGGTCATTAACTTTCCGAATGTCAGTTTCGGGTTAATATATTTTTTCGCCATATTTTCAACTGCTTTGTAATCATTGTTGGGGTCCCTCATAATCTCTTTAAATATTTGGTCACCACGGCCCGATTGAACTTTTAAATACTGACCAAATAAATACGACAACGAATAATTGGCAAGAGTGTCCCCATAAGAATCCCAGTACAAAAGCGAATGACCATTTTCAATTGACGCAGATTGGTTAAAATAATCAAGACGGTCGTTAAGTCCATGCCCCAAATACATTTGTTCTGCAGCCATTGACATTGCTTCGTCCAACCATGTATCCATTTCCTTTCCTTTTTCCACCAGCACATTTTGATTATAGTTCACCATATGCTGAAACTCGTGAGCTAGAGTCTGATAGGCTTCCGTCACATCCTTAGTAGAACCCATTCCCATGGTTGGGTAAGTATCGATGTAAAAAATTTCTTCTTTATTTGAATAGGTGGCATTATACAAATCATCTGCACCGAAATATCCCCCTATATACCCACCGCTTCCAGAAAAGCCATCCGGTATATCAAAGCATAAAATATCAATTTTCCCATCATGATTTACATCTGATTCTGGTCCAAAGTGATTGACCACTGTCGAATAAATTTTTCTATCAAACTCCGCACCTAATTTTACAGCATCAGCATTGGTAATTTGCTTTTGATATACCCAAACATTAGCTTTTTTGCCACTGTAGCCCAGTGTTGCACTAATTTGCTCATGTGAATAATCCGTAAAATCTGTGATCCAAAAATTTTTGCGGTCCCCAACCTTATAGGTAGTAACGATTGAGTGCGTGCTTTTTCGATATATATCCTTCTGCTTTTGTTTTTGTCCCAAGGATTGATTCACATCAATTTTATAAGTATTGTCCCCAGGTTTTTTTAAGTTTCTCATCTGAAAACTACCAGTAGGCTGGATCACTGCTCCATCAGTAGATTCATTACTGATAACAATATATTGATCATTACTGGCCAGTTTACTAGATATGGAATTTTTTTCCAATACACTTTGTTTCTTTGACACGGACAATTTAGTTAGATTTATCGCAAACTTGGCTTTCGTTGGCATCAGACTTCCTTTTTCAATATGTATGGATTGACCGTAAGAAGCTGCCGCCGCACTCGGACCCGCACTTAATACTGAAACAACCATCAACAATACCACCAATAAAAACACGTTCTTCTTCCCCACAAAGCCTCACCCCAACTCATTCCTAAAACACTATCAATCTATAAAATAATAGTACCAATTTCTCAGCCCCATCTGAATCAACAAAACATGGAAATTCCCTATAAATAACTAACAATTGAACTAACTACACAAAAAAGGGAGAGCCCTCCGATTACAGAAGAATTCCCTCCCTTACATAGTAGAAATGGTGACAGGCACCGTTCGTGGACAATTGTACGCGTGGAGTGCACACAGCCAGAAATATAGCTTTTCCCACTCTATTCACCGTCATTATGTTAAATTAGCTTAATTACGTTACAACTTCTATATCCTTTAATATCTCTGCTCGCAATGCCACTTCCATGCGTCACTGATGATTTTTTCAAGGTTTCTTTCCGCTCTCCAGCCAAGCTCGTTCAGGATTTTTTGAGATGAGGCAACGAGTCTTGCCGGATCTCCTGGGCGCCGATCAGTGATTTCTACATTAGCCTTCAAGCCAGTCACTTTTTCACAAGTTTCAATAACCTGCTTGACGGAGTAACCAAGTCCGTTTCCAAGATTATAAACCTCAGCTTTTTTCTTGCCGATCATCAAAGCCTCAAGAGCAAGAATATGAGCGTTAGCAAGGTCGGTCACATGGATATAATCTCGAATACACGTACCGTCCTCCGTATTGTAATCCGCGCCAAATACAGAAATTTTCTCCCTTTTCCCTAATAACTGCTGAAGAACTATTGGGATTAAATGAGTTTCAGGATCATGACTCTCGCCAATCAGTGCCGAATCATGGGCACCTGCGGCGTTAAAGTAGCGGAGAACTACATATTGAAGGCCATATGCTTTTGAAAAATCAGACAAAATCTGTTCAACCATCAGCTTTGAATGCCCATATGGATTAATCGGCCTTGTTGGAGTGGTTTCATCGATAAGATCCGCATCAGGGATCCCATACGTTGCAGCAGTTGATGAAAAAATAAAATTTCTTACCTTAAACCTATTCATGACTCTTAATAAGGTTAAAGTCGAAGCAACATTATTTTGATAGTATTTTAATGGATCAACAACAGACTCTCCCACTAAACTATTAGCTGCAAAATGCATAACCGCTCTAATCTGGTAACTTCTAAAAACCATTACAAGGTCATCGATATTACCCAAATCCCCCTCAACAAAAACAGCCCTCCCGTCAACCGCATCACGGTGGCCCGTCGACAAATTATCCAATACCACAACCTGGTGCTTCTCCACTAACTCCTTCACAACGTGGCTGCCGATAAAACCAGCCCCACCAACAACAAGAATCATACCTCATTACTCCCTTAATAAATTTCTTGTTTTCCTATCCTATTATAACATTATAAAAATGAGGTAAAACTAATTGAACTTTATGGGCCTGGTTGAGGGTTGCGTCGAGATGACTCTTACGAGGTGACTCTTTCAAGGTGACAGGCACCGCCCGTGGACAAAACCGCCTATTTGTCCACATGGGGTGGACATTCGAGGAGATCCTACTAGATCCATCCCTAAGTGGTTTAAGAAATTTCATTTTTCCACTTGCATTTTTACCTAAAAACGAATAATATGTTTTAGTAATCAATTTAATGTTCGTGTTTTGGAGGAGCTATCATGTTTAAGCTTAAAGAAAATCATACAAATGCAAAAACGGAGATGCTTGCGGGAATTACCACATTTTTTACAATGGTATATATAGTCGTGGTGAATCCTGTTATTCTTGCTGATGCAGGAGTACCGTTTCAACAGGTTTTCACGGCTACAATCTTAGCCACTGCCATTGGTACTCTGTGGATGGGCCTATTAGCCAATTATCCCATTGCCATCGCACCAGGAATGGGACTGAACGCCTATTTCGCCTATTCCGTTGTCGGCGGCGGCCACCATATCAACTATGAAACCGCCTTTGCTGCTGTCTTCGTTGCCGGAATTATTTTTGTCATTCTTTCATTAACCCCACTACGTGAAAAACTGATCGAGGCGATTCCTGCCAATTTAAAGCACGGAATCACCGCAGGAATTGGCTTGTTTATTGCTTTTATCGGCTTGCGTCTTACAAAAATTATTACAGCCAACCCGAGTAATCTTGTTGGTCTTGGAGACCTGCATGCCCCTTCAGCCATCTTAACTTTTGTTGGCCTTGCTGTTACTTTAGTATTAATGTTATTACGAGTAAACGGAGCCATGTTTTTCGGGATGATCATAACGGGTGTGATTGCCTTCTTCACGGGCCAGCTAAAATTCGATAAAGGGTTTGTTTCATTTCCTTCCCTACCAGAAGGACTTTTAATATCGAATCCGTTCAGTGCCTTTGGAGATGTCATTCAACACAGTCTATATGCCGTCGTATTTTCCTTCATCCTTGTTACCATTTTTGATACCACGGGAACCATGATTGGGGTTGCCAATCAGGCCGGACTAATGAAGGGCAACAAGTTGCCACGTGCACGCCAAGCCTTACTATCTGATTCAATTGCAACAGCAATTGGTGCCATTTTTGGTACTAGCCCAACCACTGCCTATATCGAATCGACTTCAGGGGTTGCCGCTGGGGGCCGAACAGGATTAACATCCGTAACGGTCGCTGTCCTGTTTATTCTAGCTGCCTTCTTTGGTCCGCTTGTTAGCGCTGTTTCCGGAATTTCTGCTATCACAGCCCCTGCTCTTATTATTGTTGGCAGCCTAATGATGGGGAACATCTCCAACATTAAATGGGATGAACTCGACGAAGCATTCCCAGCATTCCTCACGATCCTGGCAATGCCGTTGACATCCAGTATCTCAACGGGAATTGCGCTGGGCTTTATTAGCTACCCACTTCTAAAAGCAGTCAGAGGAAAATGGCGCGAAGTGCACCCGCTTCTATATGTTTTTGCAGTTTTATTCTTTATCCAGCTTGCATTTTTGCAGCACGTGTAGGGTTTGGAAAAATTTGACGATTGAAATGATTATTCATTTTAATCGTCTTTTTTTATGGTATGATAAAAACATTACTACATAAAGAGGATCGAGTATGAAACGACAATTAACCCCCGATTGTGAAAAATGTTTTGGTTTATGCTGCGTGGCACTCCCCTTTGCCAAGTCGGCTGATTTTGCTTTTAACAAAGATGGTGGAACTCCTTGCAAAAACCTGCAATCTAATTTTCTCTGTGGCATTCATAGTCAACTTAGAGACAAAGGCTTTAAAGGCTGTACAGTTTTTGAATGCTTTGGTGCAGGCCAGCAGGTTTCACAAGTCACATATAAAGGTGCGGATTGGCGGGAAAATCCCGAATCGGCCAGTGACATGTTTGAGGTTTTTCCTATCATGCAGCAACTCCATGAGATGCTGCTCTATCTTAACGAAGCATTATCAATGAAAGAAACACAGCCTATTCACAAGGAATTGAAATCCCTTATTGAAAAAACAGAACATCTTACCAACCAGGATCCACAGTTTCTTTTAACACTGGATGTTCCTGCCCATCGTGCTAAAGTGAATCCATTACTTTTAAAAACTAGTGAGTTAGTTCGCGGAAAAATAAAGCCCTCCCGAACAATAAGCAAGGACAACTTAATAGGAGCCAAACTCAAAGGGGCTGATCTGCAAGGCTCAAATTTGAGGGGTGCTTTATTAATTGCTGCCGATCTCCAGAAAGCTGACCTAAGAATGTCTGACTTTATTGGAGCAGATATAAGAGATGCCGATTTAAGTGGCGCCAATTTACAGGGCAGCTTTTTTCTAACTCAAGCCCAAATTAATTCTGCTAAAGGTGACCGTAGGACTAAATTGCCAAATTCCTTAAAAACACCTCAACACTGGCTCGTAAACTAAAACGGGTGTCCGTTACCATTGCTCATCTATCCACATAGTATATAGTTGAAAGTCTATTTTTTGGAGGAGATAACATGAAGCTTTACTTGGATCCAGGTCATGGCGGTGCTGATCCGGGAGCTCAGGGTAATGGTATAAATGAAAAGGACGTTACATTAGAGATTGCCTTAAGAATCCGGGCAATTTTACAGGATCATTATGAAAATGTGGAAGTACGGATGAGCCGGTCAGATGATTCCACTAAGAGTCTTGGACAGCGGACGGGCGAGGCAAATGCTTGGGGTGCAGATTATTACCTATCCATTCACGCTAATGCTGCGGACAGTTCTGCCTCGGGCTATGAGGATTATATCTATAACGGGCTAGCAGATTCATCCACCACCGCCCATTATCGCGATATCATTCATGCAGAAGTTATGAGGGAAAATGAACTGACGGATCGAGGTAAGAAAAAGGCCAATTACCATGTACTCAGAGAGTCCAACATGCCGGCAATGTTGTCAGAAAATGGGTTTATCAGTAACGCGCACGATGCGTCCTTAATGAAGTCAGGTACTTGGCAGCATCAAGTAGCACAAGGTCATGTCAATGGGCTAGCAAAAGCGTTTAATCTTAAACGAAAACCTACCCCAGCCCCGGCACCTAATCCGAGTCCAGCCCCGGCACCTGAGCCGACTCCGGGCACACTTTATAAGGTTTATGCCGGTTCATTCAAAGAACGTAAACATGCTGATGAGCGGGTGGCCGCATTAAAAAATAAAGGCATTGACGCCTTCATTCATACAACTCCAATCAATGGAGAAACATGGTATCGCGTTCAGGTTGGTGCTTTTGCAAACCGAAAAAATGCCGATCATCGTCTTGCTGGGATTAAACAAGCTGGGTTTAGTGATGCCTTTGTCATTATTGAAAATCGTGGTGCCGTCACAGCTAATGATCCAACTCCGGTCAACGAAGAGCGAAACGAGGATTCAGGGACAGTTCCAAACCCGGCTAGTTTTACCATCTTCGGCCCTACATTCTTATCACCTGAAAAGATGAACCGTTTTGTAAGATCTGTTAACCCCGATTCCCCGGATCTTGGAAACTATTATTATACCATTGGTGAGTATTATGGAATCAGAGGGGACGTTGCCTTTGCGCAAGCCCTGCATGAAACGAACTTTTTTCGCTTTACAGGGGTCGTGAAACCTGGGCAAGACAACTATGCAGGAATAGGAGCAACTGGAGGGGATAACCCAGGAGCCAGCTTCCAAACACCGGAGGAAGGAGTAATTGCTCACTTCCAACATCTATTCGCCTATGCCACAACGAGGCCGTTACCTTCAAAATATCCACTAGTTGACCCTCGCTTCCACCTGGTTCACAGAGGTTCAGCAGCAACATGGATCTCATTAAATGGCAAATGGGCAGTTCCCGGAGCAACTTACGGTCAATCCGTTCTAAGCTTGTACAATAGAATGCTCCAATTCTCCATTCAACATCTATCAACCATTCAGAACGAAATCAGCAGCTAACTCCATCTTGCACTAATCAAACGTCTGATTAAATTTATTAAGAAGGATGACCATTACTTTTAAAACTTTCCACGATTCCAAAAATCAGCTAAAGTCCTCGCCAATTCACAAAAAACCACTCAAAACGTTCCAATCAAACGTTTGATTAAAAAAACTGGATTCGAATGCAGAATCCAGTTTTTTATTTGAGGATATTATTTTATATTCCTTTCCCTAACAGGTTGGTAACCGTATTTAGTTCTTCTCATGAGATGATTAACTCCATTCCTGTTGCCACAGGTAACCTGTTTAATCATGCATCTTTTTTACGGTTCAGAAAATTGATCCCTCCACAGTGACATCGTTTCAAATATGATTTTTGATTAAAGAAAAGCTTTTTTCTTGTATACTAGTATGCTATTTGTGGCATTTAAAAATAAAATTAATTAATCCTTTAAAAAGATTAAAAAAATATCCATCACCCTGTCCATTTCGCCCTCCTTTCCCTAAATAGAAGGTGAAAGGAGGTGAATGAAAATGGCAAATACACTACTAACAGATACCCAGCTCCGCGTAGTATACCAAGTTGGTATAGACGAACAAGGCAAGCCCGTCTTAAAAAACAAAAACTTTAACAACATCAAAACAGACGCATCAGCCGACCAACTAATCCAAACCGCCCAAGCCATCGCAGCACTTGCCGGCGACACCCTTTACAAAATCGAACGAAAGGACAGCTCCGAACTCCTAGCCTAATAATTAGGCCATCCAGCAAGGTGGCCAGGGTTAATCCGTCCACCATAGGCGTACAAATGTCCACTATTGGTGCCTGTCACCAATAGTAATACAGCTACGATAGAAATAGGGACATCAAACATGATTGGAGGTGAAAGGAATTGGCTAAAACGTTAGAATTACAATTTGGTACGGAATTTGGGAAGACAGCTAGAATTTCGGTGGAAAACCCTAAGGAACCAATTGATAAAGTTGTAGTTAAAAACTCTATGGAAAAAATCATTGCAGCAGATACGTTTACCACTTCAAGCGGTAAACTATCCGTTGTCCAAAGTGCAAGAGTGATCGACCGCAACGTAACAGAATACGAATTGGTATAACCAACCTAAGAGGGCCGGATTCGACACTGAACCGGCCTTTTTGTACAGGGTGATCTAGTAAATGTCCACCCAGTAAATACAAATGTCCACGAATGGTGCCTGTCACCCTAAGGGTTGTCACCCAAAGAGAAAGGAGGGAAAACCTGTGGAGCAAATCATTCCATTCATTAGTGAGGTGGGGTTTCCGATTGTTGTGACGCTTTATTTGCTGTACCGAATTGAGTCGAAGCTGGATTTAGTAGTTCAATCAATTCAGAGTCTTCCTGAGCGGATGAAGGTGTGAGTCTCGGAAATCTCTACCACTAGACAGATAAATAATTTACCTTGAAATACAAATGCGAGCCACTCTTTTTAAATTGTAAGAGTGGTTTTTGCATCTTTGCTACAGGTATTAATTGCATTCTGGTGATGTGGTAAATGGTGCCTGTCACCAACAGTCTATAAGAGTAGAACAATTCCCCCATTTTCAATTGCCTCAGCCATCTTTTCTGCCGCTATAACCAGCTTCCCTCTAAGTAATTCCAACCACCGCTAGTCTTTTCCCTATTTAAAAACCTAATTCTTAAAAAAATATCGCTAAAACCCAAGATCTACTATATTACAGAACACAACTTGATGACAGTTTCCCTATCCAGTTATATAATAGAAGATAATTTTAATTGTGGAGGCTATGTATGCTATGAAGTTGAGCAGTGAAGAAATTGAGATATTAAGGGTTATTGAGGAAAATCATCAGGTACCGGTTGAGACGATTGCCATGATGGTTTCTAGTGATGCAGAGACAGTCCGAGCAACGATTGAAAAGTTAGAAGCCGAAAAGATTATTATGTGCTATCCAACATTGATTGACTGGAGTAAAGTGGAAGGTCAAGAGAACGTCGTTGCCATGATTGATGTCAAAGTGACACCAAAACGAGGCGTCGGATTCGACGAGGTTGCCGAACGAATTGCCCGTTTCCCTGAAGTCACTTCTCTTTATCTCATGTCTGGTGCATATGACCTCTCCATCACGGTGGAAGGCAAAACAATGCACCAAATTGCATCCTTTGTGTCGGAAAAATTATCACCAATTGAAAGTGTCGTTTCCACCACCACCCATTTCATGTTGAAAAAATACAAGCATGACGGCGTGAGATTTGTAGATGGCGATGAAAAAGACCGCAGAATGGTGGTTACACCATGAAAAACGATTATTCCAGTTACATTTCAGATACAGCCAAAGAGCTTCAACCCTCAGGGATTAGGAAATTCTTCGACCTTGCTGCCAGTATGGAAGGAGTTATTTCACTCGGTGTGGGTGAGCCCGATTTTATTACTCCATGGAACATCCGTGAGGCTACCATTCTTTCATTAGAACAGGGCTTCACCTCCTATACAGCCAACCCTGGTCTTCTTGAACTAAGACAGGAAATTTGCAATTATTTAAGTTACCGATTTGGAGTTCAATATGACCCAAAGAGTCAAATTATTGTGACAATAGGTGCCAGTCAGGCGATTGATCTTGCGTTCCGTGCTATTTTAAATCAAGGGGAAGAAGTGCTTATCGTGGAACCTGCATTCGTTTCGTATGCTCCACTGGTATCACTTGCCGGCGGCACCCCAGTCCCAGTGTCGACCTCACCTACAAACGGATTTAAAGTCACAGCAGAACAAATTGAAAGTGCTATTACCGAAAAAACAAAAGCTATCCTGATCTGCTCACCAAACAATCCAACTGGAAGCACCTTAACCAAAAAGGATTTGGAGGAAATTGCTGAAGTCGTTAAAAAACACGACTTGATTGTGATATCAGACGAAATTTACGCTGAATTGACATATGACGAGGTCTTCACAAGTTTTGCTGCCATTGAGGGAATGTATGACCGAACTATTCTGATTAATGGCTTTTCGAAAGGCTTTGCCATGACCGGTTGGAGACTGGGATACCTCGCTGCTCCAAAGCCATTCGTCGAAGTAATGCTGAAAATTTTCCAATATACCACTATGTGCGCACCAAATATGCTGCAGCATGGCGCTATTGAAGCTTTGAGAAATACCTATCATGAGGTTGAAGCCATGCAAAGAAGTTATCGCCGCAGACGGAACTTTATGGTACAAACCTTAAATCAAATCGGGTTGGACTGTCACACACCAGGCGGCGCCTTCTATGTTTTTCCGTCCATCCGAGCAACAGGACTGACATCTGAGCAATTTGCCGAGGAGCTGCTCATGCAGGAAAAAGTTGCAGTCGTACCAGGCAATGTCTTTGGCGCCAGCGGTGAAGGCTATGTCCGCTGCTCCTACGCTTCCTCAATGGCTCAGCTGCAAGAAGCATTAAAACGGATGCAACGCTTCATAGAATCAAAGGGAGTCTCCCCAAAAACACAACCAGAAGAAATTAAAAATTAACCACAAAAAGCCCATTTCAATCAGTAATAACGAAATGGGCTTTTACGTTGCCAAAAATTCGAATTTTGTCCACCCCACGCGGACAAAACAACAAAATTGTCCACGAGCGGTGCCTGTCACCGCTTTTATCACCGCTTTTATCTCTATAACTATATACTCGCTTACCCCTTCATTCTCGACAGCAAGAGGTGCCTATGCTAAACTACATGGGATAAACTGACAAAAGGATGAATATTTGATGTCATTCGCTGCTAAGGATTTTAAGACAAGTACGGGTTTTTTGCGATATTATAATGATGTTTTGTTTGAGCGCCTGCGACTTGTTTCGCTTATGCTGATTTTTACATATCCTTGTTTTTTTGTTGTGGACTTTATTCTTTTAAGAAAGCCGCTCGTCCCTATTTATAAAGAAATACTTATATCTGTACATATTTTTGGCCCAGTTATTTCCGTTATTTTCTTAATGATCTACCGCCGTCACCAACAAGCTTCTAAAGAATCCGTCGTGAAATGGTACACCCTTATTTATCTGTTGGTTGGAGCAGTTTCTTCCATTAACAGTCAACTATTAACGGGAAATCTGTACGCATACATCATTATTTTATTTGGAGTCGCTGTTATTTTCCCTATTAGGCCTAAAATGTTGATCTTTTTCCTGATAATCGTACAGTCGTTTTTTATATCAGGATTATATCTTTTGGAAAAAAATCAGATTGAATTCATCTTAAAACTAGTAAACTCCACAGGCGCTGTCGTTATTTCGTATGTTGTCGCCTATTCTTTTTATACCTATCAAAAAAAAGATTATATCAATAAACAGAAATTAAGCCAGAATGAGGAAAGTTTTCGTAGATTATTTCATCTAAACCCCAATCCGTTAGTCCTAACCACCATCGATAATGGAGAAGTCTTACTAATCAATAAGCAAGCTATCGAGTATTATCACCTTAAAGATGTGGAACCAGTCCAATTCGATACTAGATGTCTGTTTAAGACAGAAGAGGAACGACTGGAAATATTAAATAGGCTTGAAAAAGAAAATAGCATAAAAAATTACGTAATCGAACAGCAAATTACTGTTGATCTAAAAAAATGGGCCTTGCTGCACTTCGAATCGGTTGATTATTTGGATCAAACATGCATTTTAATTGGAACAACGGATATTACCGATATGAAAGAAAAAGAATCCGAGCTGGTTCTACATGCCTCAATGGACATATTAACTGGGGTGAGAAACAGAAGAAGCGGTATCGATTTGCTTCGTGGACTCTTGAACTCCGGTCAAAATATAAAGGAATTTATCCTTTCTTTTATCGATATTAATGATTTAAAAAAGGTAAACGATCGATATGGTCACTCCATCGGTGATGACCTTATCAAAACGAGTTGCGACATTATCCATTCGCAAATTGACCAAGAAGATGTACTTTTCCGTTATGGCGGCGATGAATTTATTGTTATTTTTTTTCAAAAACAAATGGAACAGGTCCAGCAGGTATGGGCTACCATCCAGTGTCACTTCCAAAATCTAAACAATACAAAAGAAAAACCATACACCATTTCTGCCAGCTATGGTCTTTACCATTACAAGCCTGGAACAGTTATTTCTTTAGATGAAATTTTGGAAATTGCCGATCGGGAAATGTACAAAAATAAAGCCATTCTTAAAAATAAACTTACTTCGGTGCCTGTCACCAATAGTAAATAAGCTTAAACCAATACAAATTATATTGGAAATCCCATTTCAAACTGTTATAACTTACCGCTCTTAGAGTTATAACTATAAAACTATAAAACAACTGAATTCCAAAAATTGATATATCCATTCCACAATTTTTTTGTTATTATAATTTGTGATTGTAAATTTTTGTTTAAAGTCTGGAGGATTTGTCGAATGCGGACGAAGAAAAAAAGCAAGAAATGGCTAAAGATAACGGGTGTTATTCTATTAATTTTGGTTATTGCTGGCGGCGCGTATGCCTTTAGTGTATATAAGTCTTTTAAAAATGCGGTTGAGACGATGCATCAGCCAGTCGATCGGGAACAAACAGTAAAGCGTGATAATCCAGTAAACTTCGCAGATAAGGATCCATTTTCCGTCTTACTGCTTGGCGTCGATGAGCGCAAAGGCGATAGAGGGCGATCAGATACCATCATTGTATTGACAGTGAATCCTCAAAAAAATTCTGTAAAAATGTTAAGTATTCCGCGTGACACACGTACTGAAATTGTTGGAAAAGGTACACAGGATAAAATTAACCATGCCTACGCTTTTGGAGGCGTGCCAATGTCCATGGATACAGTTGAGAAGTTCCTTGATATTCCAATTGATTATTATGTTCAAGTAAACATGGAAGGCTTTAAAGATATTGTTAATGCCGTTGGCGGTGTAACAGTGCAAAACGACCTTGATTTTACACAAAATGGACACCATTTTCCAAAGGGTGAAGTCAGCCTGAATGGTGAAGAAGCATTAGCCTTCACAAGAATGAGACACGAAGACCCAAGGGGCGACTTTGGCCGTCAAATTAGACAGCGTGAAATTATCCAAGCGGTCATTAATGAAGGTAAAAGCCTAAGTACCTTAACTAAGTTTTCCAATATCTTTACAGCACTTGGCAACAACGTTAAGACAAACCTGACGTTTGACCAAATGGTAGATATCCAAAAAAACTATAAAGATACAAGCAGCAACATCGAGCAAATGTCGGTTAAAGAAATAGGCACCAGAATTAATAACATCTATTACGGACTTGTTTCAGATGAGGAAAAAGCACGAATCCAAAGTGAATTAAAAACACAGCTTGACTTAAATTAACTTTTAAAAACTGATTGGCGAGTTGATCCCAATCAGTTTTTTATTCAGGACGTTCTAATAGTAAATAGTGGAATACTCCTATTTTTTTCGTCCACTCATTCATTTTTTTGTTATAATAGTGATAACAATCAATCTACACCGATAAAGGCAAACTTATTGAAAAATAAGGACGCAAAGCTACGGGCCTACCGCGAATCGCTACGGCAGCCGGGCTACCGAAGCAACTAGTTAGTAAGATGGACCTAGTTTCTTCAGGTTCATCTTTTTTATTCATCCTGCTTCATACTATATAACTACTAACATGATTAAGGGGGGACTAACTATGAGGACTGCATTGATTGTCGATGACTCTGCCTTTATGCGAAATATCGTCAGAAAAACAATTGAGCAGCATTTCCATGTGATTGCAGAGGGCTGTGATGGACGTGAGGCGATTTCTCTTTACAAACAATTCTTACCCGATGTTGTCTTGCTCGATTTAACGATGCCACATGTTGACGGATTGCAGGCCCTAAGAGAAATTATGAAAATCAATCCCCTTGCCAAAGTCGTTGTCTTTTCTGCCTGGGGAACCAAATTTACCATTATGGAGGCCATTCAATTGGGCGCGAAGGATTTTATTATGAAACCTCACTTTGAACAATTATTGCCTGCATTGAGGAAGCTTTTTATAGAGGAAAAAATAATTTGACCAGTATTCGCTCTCCTTTTAATAACCTTGATTCGACCCACCGCAACAATATGGGTCTTTTATCACAAATTAAGGAGGGCGAATACAAAGATCTTTTACATAAGAAATCTTAGGAACAACGAACTATTCTTGGTAATGTGAATGGCGTTGACCATTGCAGTTCAGAAAATTAAGTACTTTTAAGATGGTTAGTTTTTTTCCCAGTTACATTTTTCGACAATTACAGTGTAATAGGTCCTAAATCTATGGTATAATTCTTTTAAATCTCTGGACGGTGACGCATCTATGAAAAATAATAGGCTTTTACTACTATTCCTTATCCCGCCCATTTTCAGTCTACTCGACAAGCCTGACCATTATATTCATCATGCCCTTTGGGCACTTTATCTTATCCCTCCCACTTTAATCGTATTACTTAAAGGTGTTAATTACAGCATTTTATCAATTTGTACTAGTTCGTTATTATTCTTGACAGTTGAGATCATAAAAACGGGCAAAGTCGACCTACATACGTTTATCTCATTTCTTGAACTGATTATCGTCAATATTGTTTTTAATATCTTTGTAAGCACAATTTCAAAACAGAATAGTCAAAAGCGACAGGAATTAATTCAGACACGAAAGCTATTAGACAGTATCCTGAACAACGTTGATATCTCCATTTGGTCGTTAACACCTAATAAGGACCATCTATTTTCAAGAGGAAAAGAGAAAATTTACGGCTCCCTTACGGCCGAGCAGTTAAATGAAGAAGGTCTTTGGAGAAAATCCATCCACCCGGATGATCTGCCACTTGCCGACGAAATAGACAGCAAATGGGAAGTTTTAGAAGATTATGAATATGAATACCGAATTGTCCAACCTAATGGCACAGTTCGCTGGATTCGGGATCGCGCATTTCCTGTCATCGATGAGGATGGTGCCCTTGTTCGTTATGATGGAACCAACATCGATATTACAGCTCAAAAGGAATTGGAGTTTCACTTAAAGGAATCGGAAGAACGTTATAAAAACCTAGTAGAAAATGCATCACTTGGCGTCTTCATGGTACAACATCAGCGTATTATTTTTATGAATAAATGGCTCATGAACATGTTGGACTTGACGGAAGAAAAGCTCCACGAAAGAACCTTTTTTGAGCATTTTTTAGCAAAAGATAAGGATCGGCTGATTGAAAAATTCCTTAGGCTCTATACACAAAAAGAAGCTTTCTTTAAGGATCAAATCCAATTGACTTTTCCGAATAAAAGAGCCCGTTTCCTGGAAATTCAGGCATCGACCACAGTGATTAATGGGAAAAAGGCAGTTTTAGGAATTGCTCTGGATGTGACAGAAAAATTAAAATCTCAGGCTAAGCTGGAATACTTGGCTTATCATGATGCCTTAACAACTACGCCTAATATGCACTATTTAAACAATAAAATTCGGGAAGAAATTTGTTTAGCTAAAAAACATGGCTCGCCGGCAAGTATGGTGTTTTTTAATCTTGACCGTTTCAAATTAATTGTTGATTCCTACGGACACCAAGTGGGTGACCATTTATTAAAGAAAGTAGCTCTGCGATTAAAAGGATTAGTTTCTGAAAAGGGAACCTTGATACGGGTCGGTGGCGATGATTTTATCGTTTATTTACCAAACTTTGAGTTAACACGTGCAGAGGAATTTGCTAAATTTTTAATACAATCTTTTTCTGAGCCATTTTTTCATAAAGATCATGAAGTTCGCATTAGTGCAAGTATCGGGATCTCATTTCTAAAAACAGATAGTGTGTTAGAAAAAATGGTTCAAGAAGCTAGCGCTGCTATGCATGTTGCAAAAGAAATTGGCGGAAATCAATACAAGGTGTATAGCGCTGATTTCAAGGAAAAGTCAGACCGGAAACTGCAAATTGACCAAAAGTTGCGAAAAGCTATTGAGCAGGACAATCTTGAGCTGTATTATCAACCAAAGATAGAACTTTCCCACCATCAATTAACCGGGATGGAGGCACTTATTCGCTGGAATGATCCAGCGCTTGGATTTGTTTCACCAAGTGAGTTTATTCCAATTGCCGAAGAAACTGGTTTGATTATTCCGATTGGAAAATGGGTGCTCGAAACGGCCTGCAAACACAATATTGAATGGCAGAAAAAAGGATATGCTCCCATTCAAGTATGCGTCAATATCTCAAGCAAGCAATTTTTACAGGATGATTTTATTAACATGGTAGAAGAGTGCCTCCAAGACAGCGGGCTGTCCCCAGAATACTTGAATCTCGAGATTACCGAGGGAATTGCCCTTTATAATATAAAGGAAGCCATTGTTAAATTGAATAAATTGAAACAGCTTGGTTTGAGTGTCTCCTTGGATGATTTTGGAACAGGATATTCTTCGCTGAGCTATATTAAATCATTGCCAATTGATGTGCTAAAAATCGATCGTTCCTTTATTATTGATATATGTGAAAATAAACAGGATGCAGCCATTATTCAATCAG
The DNA here is from genome assembly GCF_036962145.1 of Bacillus sp. JJ1764. Lineage (NCBI taxonomy): Bacteria > Bacillati > Bacillota > Bacilli > Caryophanales > Bacillaceae > Bacillus > Bacillus sp. JJ1764. The sequence continues at coordinate 29,833 of NZ_JBALNY010000084.1, forward strand.
TAATTTCATTATCCCATTCCCTTGACCTAATTGTAGTAGCGGAGGGCGTGGAAAATGAACAGCAATTGAGCCTACTAGGTAACTTGAATTGCGATGAAATACAAGGCTATTATTATGCAAAGCCTATGTCATATTCGGATTTTGAGAATTTTTTAACGAATGTTCATCAAAGAAAAATTTCTTGATGCTTTTAACCCCAATGTTTTTGTAGCATTGGGTTTTTTTTGAATCCTCCTCCCTATTTGTTCGTATAAATGATAGAGAAAGAAGGTGCAGGAATGAAAAAGTGGCTTAGTTGTTTCCTATTACTGGCTTTGTTAATCGTTTTTCCTACTCAAGGCTTGGCCGTTGAATATTCGATCACGAAGGTAAAAATGGATGCTTACCTGCAGGAGAACGGAACTGTTAAAGTAGTAGAAACGTACACTTATGATTTTGATGGGGACTTTCACGGCATTACGCGTGAATTGATCCCCAAAAAAGGAACATCGATTACAGATTTTTCCGCCGATGAAAGAGGAAAGTCATTACGAGTTGAAAAGAAAGACGGTCTTTATAAGGTTTACCGTAAGGGGTCAGATGAACGTATCACCGTTACCCTTCACTACACCATTAAAAATGGGGTCGAAGTGTACCGGGATGTTGCCCAGTTTTATTGGCCATTTTTTGATGACCGGAATGAATCGGCTTACGAAAATTTAACCATCACGATTCACCCTCCCAAGGCTACCGAAGATGTGATTGCTTTCGGATACGATGAAGCCTATGCTACGGAAAAGGTGAAGGCAGATGGCACAGTGGTTTTCAATATGGGAAATGTGCCAAGCAGTACCAACGGAGATATCCGGGTGGCATATGATAGCAGTCTTTTTTCGACTGCTTCCATCACAGCAGATAAATCAATGAAAGCGAGTATTTTAAAGGCGAAACAAAAGCTCATTGATGACAAAGCAGCACAAGTTAAAGCGAAAAATTGGCTTGCAATGGTTGGTGGAGTAGGAATTCCTGTTTTTTCAATCGTTCTTCTATTGTTGATCGGGTGGAACTGGAAGACCGCACGTGCCAAGCGTTCCGGAATTAGGCAGGAGGGCTTTGACTTTGTAACTCTGCCGAATTTGATCATGAGTTTGCCGGCAACGATTTATTTTACCAATAGAAGATCTCTTCCACCTCAAGCCATGGCGGCAGCGCTGCTGGATTTAATTCGCCAGGGATATGCCAACCAAACCTCCAGCGAACTTTTTGTATTGACCGGAAAAAAGAGCAAGCGAAAGCATGAGAAAGTGCTGATGGATTGGCTGTTTAATAAAATTGGAGCAAACAAACAGTTTACCTTTGATGATCTATCCAATTATACGAAGGACAGCAAAAATCATAACCGGTACAACTCTTTCCAAACAAGTTGGCGGGACGCCGTCAGAGAGGAAGTCGACAGCCTACCCCTTTATGAGAAGAAAACAAGGTACCGAATGATGGTCGGTTTTTCCAGTTTGCTGTTACTTCCATTTATCGTATTGTTTCTCGTTTATGAAATGTATGGCTCATTTTTCGCTGTCCTGATTTTGTTCCTTACCGTGATTTTTTATGCCATTGCTTATCGTCCACTGACTTGGGAAGGGGCTAGGATGTCCTTGGAATGGAGAGAATTTAAGGATCGTTTCAATGAACTGCCTCAGGAGGAATGGGAAAAATGGTCAGAGGATGACCAAATGAAGGCCTACATCTACGGACTTGGGATGAATTCAAAAGCAATTATCAAGAAAAACGACGATCTTATCGATGCCTTCACCCCACCTAACAATAGTTATACCGAATACGCCGGCATCTATTC
>NZ_JBALNY010000085.1:0-10655 GCF_036962145.1 Bacillus sp. JJ1764
ATATTATGACTATTATGACATATGACTTATTTGAAATAATGTCAAAAGTTGTCGCATAAATAAAAAAATTTAGAAAATAAAATACACCTTCTCCTTCTTTAGTACGTTAAAGTAACATAAAAGGCACTTACAGCCCCAAGGGTGAAAGTGCCTTTTTCATCATTTTACTCTTTAGTAAACAGTTTTTTAATAAAATAATCCTTCAATATAATAGTTTTAGATTACTACTTTTTAAGCCCAGTATAGATTTGAATAGCATCTCTAAGAAATTCCGCAGTTCCTGGTTGTTCCTTATCGTAGTAGGCCTTAAACCTTTCGTCATCGACATACATTTGGGCAAGCCCTGCGTGTGCTTCCTTGCTGTACTCGTTCCAATAATAGGTTAACCATTTTTTGTGGAGCTCCGCTGTCTTCTGAGCCAATTCACCAGCTGGATCGCCTGTTTTGAAGGCTTCAGCTAACGTTTTCGTTACTCTGTCAGCAAGTGCAGTTACCTCATCATATTGCTCTTGGGTCATGTTCATAACTTTGGCATTGGATTTCTCTACTGTCTCTTCCCCGTATCTTTCACGGATTTCTTTCCCATATTTTCTCTCATTTTCATCTATCATTTTTTTCTTAAAACCTTCGAATTTCTCTTGATTAGACATGTTTATTCTCCCTTCAGTCATTGCAATTGTTTTTTCTACATTTGCAATGAGCAGATTTAATTGTTCTCTTTTTTCGAGGAGTTTTTGGCGATGCTCTTTTAGGGCCGTTGAACCATCAAAAGAAGGATCCGTGATGATGTCTTTTATGCTTTCCAAGTTAACACCTAATTCGCGATAGAAAAGAATTTGCTGCAAGCGATCCACCTCTGATTGACCATAAATCCGATATCCAGATGAACTGATTCTCGCCGGCTTAAGAATCCCAATCTCATCATAATACCTTAACGTCCTAGCACTAACCCCTGCCAAACTTGCCAACTTTTGAACTGTATATTCCATCCGTTCACCTCCTCAAAATCAACAATACACCTTTACGCAACGTCAAAGTCAATAACTATTAAGCCTAAATTTCATTGAAGAATAAACACCTTTGTCCACTCCATATGGACAATTGTACACGGACGGTGCCTGTCACCTTTTGCAGTCACTCTTCGCTTTTTTATTTTTTTTCTTTTACTATGTTATACTTTAAAAAGTCTGTTTTTAAAAGGAGAGTATTATAGTGGAATTGCAGAAGTCACGTGCTGATGTAAAGTCAGCCTATTTATATTTGTTAATAACGGGGATTGTCCTTGTAGCGTTTAATTTGCGCCCGGCCATTACTTCAATTGGACCGCTTATTGGTGATATACAAGAGGATGTGGGCCTTGCGCATTGGAGTGCAGGATTATTGATGAGTATGCCTCTGATTGTTTTTGCGTTTATGTCGCCGCTTGTACCGAAAATAGCTATGAGGTTATCAAATGAGGCAACTTTGTTGTTTGGGTTGTTCCTGTTAATGATCGGGATTATCATTCGTTCCGTTCCTGTAACAATCTCCTTATTCATAGGAACACTTGCGATCGGGATAGGGATTTCAATTGGCAATGTACTGTTGCCTGCGATCGTAAAGGATAAATTCCCGAAAAAGTTCGGACTCATGACAAGTGTGTATTCTACTTCAATGGCATTGGTGGCATCTTTGGCATCAGGCTTGAGTGTTCCTCTGGCACATGAAGTAAACCTTGGTTGGCAGGGTGCCTTAATTGTATGGGGAATTCCAGCCATTGCTGCCATCCTTATTTGGACCTACCTTCTCAAGGCTAATCGTGGAGTTCATTCTGAAGTAAAAAAAGTGAAGATTGGTTCCCATAATATTTGGAGTTCTTTTCTCGCCTGGCAAATTGCCATCTTTATGGGGTTTCAGTCATTTTTGTTTTATGTTACGGTATCCTGGCTGCCGGAAATCTTACACAGTCATGGAATGAGCACGGGAACGGCTGGTTGGATGCTTTCCTTTAGTCAATTGGTGGGCTTGCCTGCCAGTTTCTTGATTCCCGTATTTGCAGGTCGGTTTAAATCCCAATTCTGGCTGGCATTTATCTTAAGCCTTTTAACCTTTCTAGGTTTTGTTGGTTTATTATGGGGGGGCCCATCGTACTTTATTCTAATTGTTAGCATTATTCTTATTGGAATTGGCTTAGGCGGAAATTTCCCATTGGCGTTGACTTATATTGGACTTCGTGCCCGCAACGCCGCACAAGCTGCAGAATTATCGGGAATGGCCCAATCGTCAGGCTATATTATCGCAGCGGCAGGACCTTTATTTATTGGATATTTATTTGACCAGACCCATCAATGGATCGTTCCATTGATCACACTCATTATTGTATCCCTAATCGTAATGGTATTTGGAATGCTCTCAGGTCGCAATCGATATGTATAAAAAAAGCGAACAGTATCGTTCGCTTTTTTCTATAATTATCCATCATGATAATTCTTTAATTTTTCCTATCCAATCTTTAAAGCTCCCAAATTCTTCAGGATTAAAACCAAAATGTCCTTTTATAAAGCTAATGGTTTCGCTCTCTTGATCATGAAAAACCCCGTCCGAATAGATTAATTGAAACAATTCAACCAAAACAATATTTTTGGAGCGTTCCGTACTAAAACTACTCAGAATGTCCTCAATATCCATCCCTTTTACTTGATAATTCTCCAATTCCATTTCTCGTTGATACCTTTTAATAATTGAATTTTCGAAAACAGACAGATTTCCATCAATTGCAGCAATTCGGTTTGCCAGTTCAAGAAAAGCCTCTCTCTCTTTAAGGGAAAGTTCTTCCAGAAACAATACACACACAACTCCTTAGGTTCATTTACTATTTATACGCTTTACAATTGGCTAAAGTTTCATCCAAACACAAATTTGTATGGATTGTCCTTCTTTTCATGTTTTTATAATCCCAGGATAACTATTAATAACCACCTATGGTAAAATAGTTTAAAAAAACAGGGAGATTCCAGGCATGAAAGAAAAATTAAAAAACCTACCTACTTCTCCCGGAGTTTACTTGATGAAAGATTCTCATGGAGAGATTATGTATGTCGGAAAAGCAAAAAATCTTAACAGAAGAGTGCGCTCCTACTTTCAAAACTCCAAATCCCATTCACAAAAGATCAAAAAGATGGTCTCCTCTATCAGGGATTTTGATTATCTCCTTACCGATACAGAATTTGAGGCTTTTCTCCTTGAATGTCACTACATCCAAGAATTAAAACCTATTTTTAATAAACAAATGAAGAGTCCTGAATCCTATACGTATATTCTTATTCAAATCGATGAAAATGGAGAGCCGACTGGATTAAAAACCACCTGCCAACGAAATGAACAGGATGGCAATATCTATTTTGGACCCTATTCTAGTAAATCTGCAGTGGATAAAGCCATTCAGGGATTAAAAGAATTTTTTAAAATTGATTGTAAAAATTTCTCAAAACGAAAAAGCCCATGTATTAATTTTTCCCTTGGATTATGTTTGGGAGTTTGCCTTGGCGGCCTTTATCTAAAAGAATATCAAGCAAGACTAAAAAAAATAATTTCAATAATAAATGACTCCGACTCAAGTATTCTCGAAGATCTTCAACAAAAAATGATGGCAGCTGCCGAGCATTATCACTTTGAAGCAGCCGCAAAATACAAAGAATACGGGGAAGCCATCCGCTATCTTATTTATAAGGAAAAAGTAATTGACTTTGCTTTTGAAAATAGGTTATTTGTTGTTGTTGAATATCTAAATGATGAAGCTTTCAAATTATTCCTTATTAAAGCCAACACCGTACTTTTCAGCGCGATGTATAGAATTCAAGATAATATAGATCTGTTAGTTGAATCAATTAAACAATCCATTTTTACAACTTTGAAAAACAGTCAGCAAACAAACGTAAAAGTATTAAAAAGTGATGAAGTGGATCAAGCCCAAATTATCTATCGCTATGTAACTAGCAAGCAATGCAAGTCTATCTCGATTAGAGATGACGACAAATTGGAAGATAAGTTCATCTATAAACTATTAAGCCCTCATGAATAAGGGCTTTTTTGTATTTTATAAAATCAAACACCAAAAAAACAATCGTACTAATGCGAAAAATTACTCTATTTGGAATTGAATTATTATTTTCAAAAAACTTTCTTTTTAATTTTTCACTTATTAAAATACAATAATATCAACGTTTTCAACAATATGTAACTTGATTTCCAAAAAAAAGTTTTTGACGATTCAAAAATATATAAAGTATTATAGAATAACAAAAGGAGGGTAAAAGTTAATGTCAAACGTAAATAGACAGAAAATTGTGGACAGTGTACCTCAGAAAGGATTTTTCGGACATCCTAAAGGGTTATTCACATTGTTCTTTACTGAGTTCTGGGAGCGATTCTCTTATTATGGTATGCGTGCAATCCTAGTATTCTACATGTATTATGAAGTATCCAAGGGCGGCTTGGGTATGGATCAAACCCTAGCACTTTCTATCATGTCCATCTATGGTTCACTCGTATATATGTCAGGTATCATCGGGGGCTGGCTTGCTGATCGCGTGTTCGGTACATCAAGAGCGGTATTCTATGGTGGTATTTTAATCATGCTTGGTCATATTGCCCTTGCCATTCCGGGCAGCGTTGCTTTCTTCTTTGTTTCCATGGTGCTGATCGTTATCGGTACAGGTTTATTAAAGCCGAACGTTTCCACTGTAGTAGGTGAAATGTACAGTGAAAATGATAACCGTCGTGATGCCGGTTTCAGTATTTTCTATATGGGAATTAACATGGGTGCGTTCCTGTCTCCACTGATCGTTGGTTCAAAAGCAATTATGAATACAAGCTTCCACCTTGGATTTGGTATTGCTGCAATTGGTATGTTCCTCGGCTTGATCGTCTTCACCATGACAAAGAAGAAAAGTCTTGGACTTGCTGGAACAGCTGTTCCAAACCCATTATCATCAGCGGATAAGAAAAAAGTATTTATTATGTTTGGTTTAGCGGTTGTCGTAATCGCCATTATTTTCGCTATTACCATACCAAACGGTTTGTTAACATTTAAAACCTTTATTAACATCGTTAGTTTCCTTGGTATTTTAATTCCAACGATCTATTTTATTCGTATGTATCGCAGTCCTAAAACAACTGCAGTAGAACGTTCAAGAGTTCTAGCCTATATTCCATTGTTTATCGCAGCTGTTATGTTCTGGGCCATTCAAGAGCAAGGCTCTACTATTCTTGCAAGCTACGCTGATAAGCGTACACAGCTTGACTTCGCCGGCATTCATATTTCTCCGGCCTGGTTCCAGTCATTAAACCCATTATTTATTATCACACTTGCCCCTGTGTTTGCAGGATTGTGGGTAAAATTAGGAAAACGTGAACCTTCTATTCCACAAAAGTTTGCATTGGGAATTTTATTCTCAGGTTTATCCTTTATTGTCATTCTATTGCCTGCGCAATTAGGTGGAACTCATTCATTAGTAAATCCATTATGGCTAGTACTTAGTATTTTAGTTTGTGTGCTTGGGGAATTGTGCTTATCACCTGTTGGTTTATCAGCTACAACAAAACTGGCACCTGCTGCTTTCTCAGCACAAACAATGAGCTTATGGTTCTTAGCAAGTGCCGCTGCTCAAGCTGTTAACGCACAAATTGTTAGGTTCTACACCCCTGAAACAGAAACGGCTTATTTCGGTATCATCGGTGGAGCTTCAATCGTACTAGGAATTATCCTATTAATCATTGCACCGAAAATTCAAAGTGCTATGAAAGGCATTCGCTAATATCAGAAAAGCCTAGCTACATGAAGTAGCCAGGCTTTTTTATTATCTGTTCAATAGATGCTTTACTGTGTAGATTGGGTGATGCAGCAGCATCCTAGGACCGGCGTAGCGCATAACTGCCTTCATCTTCTGTCTGTACTTTAGTTTGTAGCAATGAATCTTGCAATTAGAGCACGCTGTCTTTTCTTCCCCAAAACGACAGAAGGAAAGCCGTAAAAGGGCATAGTTTTTTAGATCTTGACATTCTTTGCAAAGCTCATCACGATGATGTTTCCTTTTGCAATACATCCCAATCATTTCCTTAACTATTTCTTTTTCCTTTTGAATATTCGGGCCTATGTTTGGTTCAATCAATCGTGCTCCCATGCCAGTAAACCTCCCTTTTCGATTTACTTTAGGATTTCTTAATTTAACCATACCACAGATTTTTTTATTTCAGATGGAAAAATATTAACAATTTACCAACACTTTTGTTGGAATAAAAAAGACCTAGCTTAGATTTTGCTTTACTAGTTTCTGTAAGATTTCTTCACACATTTCATGGGTTTCTAAGGCATCCCAGGCTGTGATTTCCGGCTCGGCATTGGTCCTTACAGCTTGAATGAAATCAAGGACCATTTGTTCAAAACCGCGTTTCACCAAAGTTGGTTCCCAATCACCACTTCTAACTTCCATATTCTCCATATTCTTTGAAATGATCATCTGAGAGACATTATAGACCGTTCTCTTTTCAAACGGCCCCATCACCTGTGCAATCTCTTCTGTTGTTCCGTTATCCCTGTTCATAATGCCAATCGCAGTCGCACCTTGGGAAATAAATTGGATCACCACATGGTATAATGTGTTATTCTCCATTTTCCCACTGACATGGAGGTCCTCTATTGGATGCGGAAATAAATATCGCATCGTATCCACTACATGGATAAAATCATCAAAAATAAAGGTTCTCGGTTCGCCCGGGAGATTCCTGCGATTTTTCTGGACAATAACCATATTTGGATTTACTACCTCTTTTAATTTAATGTAAGAAGGTGCATATCTGCGGTTAAAACCTGCCATTAAAATTAGCCCTTTTTCCTCAGCTAACTCTACGAGTCTTTTTGATCCTTCATAATCATCTGTAATGGGTTTATCAACAAATACATGGATGTTTCGATTTAACAACGTTTGCACAATTTCCGAATGGGAAGCAGTAGCAGCATGCACGAATGCTGCAGTAATTCCACTTTCCATTAATGATTCAAGGTCACTATGAATATGCTCAAAGCGATACTTACTGCTAATATGTTTGAGCTTTTCCTGGTTTCTGGTATAAATATGGATCTCAACGTCCTTCAAACTACTGTAAATCGGTAAGTATGCCTTCTGTGCAATATCACCAAGTCCTATTACCCCTATTTTCATAACGCACATCCCCCGTTTCACTTATTTGATTTCACCATACACTTTCCGGTTACGTGAAACAAGCCTTATTTTTCAAAAAAAATAAACCGAACATGACATGATCATACAATGTCTCTTTCGGTTTATGTTTATTACATTTATATTATTTGTCCAATGTTTTGATTTGGAAAGAGAAAAATTTGTTCGATTTCACTTGCAGGTATAGGACGGCTAAAATAGTAGCCCTGTAATTTTGCACTAAATTGCGAATGAATAAACTCACTTTGCTCTTTGGTTTCAATTCCTTCGACAATCACATCAAGCTGAAGGTCATGGATAATTTCAAGAATACCTGAAAGTAGTGTCGTATCAAAAGGCTCTAAAGGAACATCTCTTATAAAACTGCGATCAATCTTGATTACATCAATCGGCAGTTCTTTTAGATAGATTAAGGAAGAGGTGCCAACGCCGAAATCATCCAAAGCTATTTTAATATTCCGCTTTTTTAACTCAATGGTAAAATCCTTAATTTCCTTCAAATAATGGTTAATATCACTCTCAGTTATTTCTATTTGCAGCTTTGATGGCGGAAAATCATATTCTTCTAAAACCTTATCCAACTTATTAATAAAACTGTGATCCTTCATCTGTGATTTTGAAATATTGACAGAAATGGAAAGGTAATCATGGCCTTGAAGATGCCATTTCTTAGCCTGCTTAACCGCATCTTCTAAAATCCATAATCCAATGTAAGGCATTATTCCTGTTTCCTCTGCAATTGGTATAAACTTTGCCGGAGGAATTACACCTTTTGTTGGATGATTCCACCTCAACAGAGCCTCCATTCCTGTTATTTGATGATGTTCTGAATCCACAATAATTTGGTAATAGGATTCTAACTGTTTTTGGATGAGGGCATATTTTAAATCTTTTTCTAATTCTAACAGGTTTTTATAATTATTCGTATTATTTAAATCATGATAAAAGATATATTGATTTTTTCCCTTCCTTTTCGCTTCATACATGGCAATATCCGCTTTTTGCAATAACGGTTCAATGGTCGTGCTGTCTTGAGGATAGGAGCTTATACCAATACTGGCAGTAACTGAGATTTTAAAAGAATGAATTTGAAACACTCTGTTTATCTCTAACATGATATTTTCAGCGATTCTCTCTATCTCTGCCCTTCCTGTATTCGGAAGTAAGATAACAAATTCATCCCCACCATACCTAGCAAGCATTCCATCTTGTTCTTCTACAACTGGACTAACGCGTTTACAAACATTTACTAGTAACATATCACCGATTGTATGGCCCATGGAATCATTGACCCATTTAAACCCGTCTAAATCAAAGAAAAAGATGACAAGCTCCTCTTTTTTTCCAATGGTTCGATCAAAAAATTCTTTAAATAATTTATAGCGGTTTGGAAGCATGGTTAATTGATCATAAAAGGCCAATTGAGTGACACTCTCATGTTTTTCTTCCAAAGAAGCCAGCATGTTGTTAATCGAATTTTCCAGACTGGACAATTCATCTTTTCCCTTACTAATTCTTACTCTTGTTTTAATATCTTTATTTGTTTGAATTTCTCCTAATTGTAGAGACAAGTCTCGGACACGAGAGGTAACCAAACGACTTAGAAGAATATTCATTAACACAATAAGGGTCAGTGTAGAAATAATTAAATAAATGGTGATTTGCTTAATATTTGCCATCTTTTGAAGGTAAAAACTTCGCTTATTTAAAATACTAATTTCATAATACTTTTGTTCAGAATATTCTTTAATAGAAAGAGAGCCCTTTATATTGGACTCACTCACAGGTTGAACCTGTATCTGCATATGTTTATTGGTTAGATTGGATTGTTTAAAATAAAGGTTTAAAGACAGTTTCTTCCCCAAATCATCTACAGCACGTTCGTTAAACCATTTCCCCATAATCAACCAACCAGGTGAGGTTCCTTCACGGTCGCTTTGATATACAGGTTGAATGGAGGTCATCGTCATGCGATCATCTACTTTAAGGAAAAATGCCCTATTGAGGTCCTTTGTATCATGCACTGCAGGTAAAAACGCTTTATAAAAATCAATATCAATATCAATTGATTTTTTTCTGTTTAAATCATAAGCCCTTTGATAAATCACTTCATGGTTTTTATTAATAAAAACCATGAAGTTAATTCCAATATTCTCCATGGTAGCATTACTGATATTCTTTCTTAAGTAATCCGGATATTGATTATCTAAAAATAAATATGTATCATCCCATATCGCCCAATCTCGATTAATACTATTCAGATGTGCAAGATCAGACTCCAAGTCATTTTTTACTCTTTTGACATCAGCATATGTGCTGTTTTGGTCTAGTTTATTCGAATCTCTTAGTAAAAAGGGGCGAATAGCAAGAATAAGTAGGGTTAGAAATAGAAGCATGGTTACACTAACAACTAGAAACGTTTTCAATTTTAGCTTCACTTTAATCCCCCCACCCCGATGTAATCTATTATAAATATGTATGTATGCTCGGAAATTGTCGATATTACTAGTTTTATTGTATCATGAAATATTAGTATCTTTTATAAGAAATTTTTTCTATTTTAAAGAAAACTAGACGATTGGAGTCACTTAAGGTCTTGACTACTATGGTTGCACTTATGCCTAATTAAATACTTTTTATCGGCAAAAAAAGCTCAGTCAAAGGACTAAGCCACCGTTTTTATACTAATCGTTTCAGCACTTCTTTTATCCCATCAATAAGATTAACAGGTGTTACACCATAATTGGATAATTTCTTTGCTTGTTCCTCGCCACTAAGTGCATGGATATAACTCGCAGAAACGAGGGCATTAATGGGATTCGCACCTTGTGCCAAAAACGATGCGATTAATCCAGTCAATACGTCCCCGCTTCCACCCTTTCCAAGAGCGTCATGGCCGTGCGGATTTATATAAATCACTCCTTGAGGTGTGGAAATGATGGTTCTATGACCTTTTAACAGCAGATATACCTGATATTTTTCCGCAAATAGCCTGGCAATTTCGATTCGATCGGCCTCGACTTCCTGGATCGTTTTATTCACAAGTCTGGCCATTTCTCCGGGGTGCGGTGTAAGGACGATATCCCCCTTATACTCACGGAGCAACTCTAAATCATTCCGCAGTAAGTATAGGGCATCTGCATCCATTACAAGTGTCTGAGTAGAGAAACGCGTTAGCAAAGATTTAAGCCACTTTTCCCCTTCAGGTAATCTTCCCATGCCTGGTCCAATTGCAATACTATCATATTGATTTAGCGATGGAGTCAGTTCATTCAGAGCTTGTTCAGAAAAATAGCCATTCTGTTCTGATAAGGGAAGAAATAATGATTCAGGGTTTTGTGCTGCAGCCATGGGATAAATCTGTTCAGGTATGCCTAAAGTGACTAATCCAGCACCGGAATGCAATGCCGCTCTAGCCGAAAAGATGGGTGCTCCAAC
>NZ_JBALNY010000086.1:0-17213 GCF_036962145.1 Bacillus sp. JJ1764
GCCATAAAGAATTCATCCTCGCCGCGGACTGAAGCGAAGCAGGAATCAAGCGAAACTCCAGTGAAACCTTTAGAAGAGGCTCAGCAAATACCGGTCAGCGGCATCCGTAAAGTGATTGCAGGCCGCATGTATGACAGCTTGCAAAAAACAGCACAGCTAACCATTAACATGAAGGCCGATGTGACGGATTTAATCTCTTTACAAAAGCAAATAGCCCAAACCGTTCAAAATCGTTATGATCAAAAGTTAACGGTGACCGACTTTATTGCACGAGCCGTCGTGCTTTCCCTGCAGAAGCATGGAGAAATGAACAGTGCGTATATAGACGATAAAATTCATTTGTTCAAGAACGTCCATCTTGGCATGGCAGTTGCGCTTGAAAAAGGGTTAGTGGTTCCAGTCATCCGCAATGCCGAAAGCTGTTCACTAATTGATTTATCCCGAAACATTAAAATCATAGCTCAAAAAGCAAGACAAGCGCAGCTTAGTATCGAAGAAATGCAAGGTTCCACGTTTACGATTAGTAATCTGGGAGCATATGGTGTCGAGCATTTCACACCAGTCTTAAATCCACCTGAAACTGGGATCCTTGGTGTCGGTGCTGTTTATGATACCCCAACTTATATGGGTGAAAATTTAGAAAGAAGGAGCATTCTTCCGCTCAGTCTGACATTTGACCACCGTGTACTGGATGGAGCTCCAGCTGCAGAATTTTTACAAACAATCAAGCAGTATTTAGAAGAACCGATAACCATGCTTTTATAGAAAGAAGGGAACTACTTGACCTCGATTGCAATAATAGGTGGTGGTCCTGCTGGATATGTGGCTGCAATTACTGCAGCCCAGCAGGGGTTTGAAGTGACAATAATTGACCAGGGGCCGCTTGGAGGAACCTGTCTAAATGAAGGGTGCATGCCAACTAAAGCCCTCCTAGAAAGTGCAACAGTGTACAATAAACTTCAAAATGCTAGTGAGTTTGGAATTCAACTGCCTCCTGGCAATATTGAAATCGATTGGAATTCCGTTCAGGGCCGTAAAAACAAGATTGTTTCGACGCTGGTTCAAGGAATCCAATATCTAATGAGGAAAAATAAAGTGAAGGTAATAAAGGGTTCGGCAACTGTCCTAACGAGTCGGGTTATACGAATTGAGCATAATGGGAACCAAGAAGAGATAACGGCAGACAAAATCATTATCTCGGCGGGCTCTGAACCGATCCAGCTACCATTTGCACCGTTTGACGGTGATTGGATCATTCATAGCGGTCAGGCGATGTCGCTCCAGTCGATTCCTTCCTCGTTGCTCATTATCGGCGGAGGTGTAATCGGCTGCGAGTTTGCTAGTATTTTTAGCAGATTGGGAACAAAGGTCACCATTATCGAGATGGCAGATCAGCTGCTGCCAGGAGAAGATAAAGATGTGGCTGCGATCTTACAAAAGGAGCTTGAAAACGACGGTGTTACGATCTTTCCTTCAACTAGACTAAAAGATGTAAACAAGGATCAGAAGAAGGCGTTTATTGAAAATGATAAAGGTCTCCATGAAGTTGAATCTGATTTGGTCCTCGTTTCGATTGGTCGTAAGCCAAGGGTCAATGACTTGGGTCTTGAGAACATCGGAATTGATTTTTCAAGTCAAGGAATTGATGTAAATGAGCAAATGCAAACAAACATTCCAAATATCTATGCCTGTGGAGACGTTATCGGGGGGATTCAATTGGCCCATGTGGCTTTCCAGGAAGGAACAGTTGCTGCTTTAAACGCTTGCGGAGTCGATACACAGGTGAACTATCGTGCTGTGCCCCGCTGCATTTATACCTCACCTGAAATTGCCAGTGTAGGTTTAACGGAAAAGCAGGCGATCGACCAATATGGTGACATAAGAGTTGGGGAGTTTCCATTCTCTGCAAACGGAAAGGCGTTCATTTCCAATGAACAATCTGGAAAGGTAAAGGTGTTGGTTGAACCAGTGTATGGGGAAATTATTGGGGTATCGATTGTCGGGCCCCACGCCACCGAACTGATTGGGCAAGGTACCGTCATGCTTCATGCTGAGTTGACAACGGACAGTTTGGAACAATTTATTGCTGCCCATCCAAGTCTTTCAGAGGCCATTCATGAGGCATTACTTAGTGCCGTTGGACATGCGGTCCATGTTTAAGAAAAGGAGAAATGTTGATGAAAGCTGCTCTTTGGTATAACCAGAAGGATATAAGAGTCGAAAATATTCCAGAACCTTCGATTGAAAGAGATCAGGTGAAAATAAAAGTAGCTTATTGTGGTATTTGTGGTTCAGATTTACACGAATATTTGGCTGGCCCCATTTTCGTTCCAGTAGAAGAACCCCATCCAATTTCAAAGGATAAAGCTCCAATTGTAATGGGGCATGAGTATGCCGGGGAAGTAACAGCAATTGGGGAGGATGTAACAGGTATTAAAGTAGGGGACCGTGTGTGTGTAGAACCAATTTACAGCTGCGGGAGATGTTCTTCTTGCCAGAAAGGTCACTATAATGTTTGTGAACAATTAGGTTTTATTGGTTTGTCCGGGGGCTTGGGCGGTTTTTCAGAATACAGCGTGGTACCATCAAAGATGGTGCATAGAATCCCAGACCATATGTCATGGGAACAAGCAGCACTTGTTGAACCAACAGCTGTTGCCGTTCACGCGGTTCGCCAAAGTGATATGAAAATTGGTGATTCCATCGCCGTGATCGGTACAGGACCCATTGGATTATTAGTGATTCAAGCTGCAAAAGCTGCAGGGGCTAGTCAGATTATTGCGGTAGAGGTTTCAGCTGAACGTCGAGAGATTGCTAAACAAGCTGGAGCCCACATCGTCATTGATCCTATCGAAGTAAATCCCGTTGCAGTAATAAAAGAATATACAGGTGGACTTGGGGTTGATGTAGCATTTGAGGTAGCTGGAATCGAAGCTACGATTAATACCGCGATTGAATCAACAAAAGCAGAAGGTAATGTGGTGAATATCAGCATATGGGAAAAGCCAGCCAGTATTCCAGTAAATAATTTTATTTTAACTGAAAGAAAAATGACTAGTATAATAGCTTATCGCAACATTTTTCCTCAAGTTATTCAACTGATTGCCAATGGGCAAATTAAAGCAGCAGAATTAGTGACTAAAAAAATATCTATTGAGCAAATCATTTCTAAGGGATTTGAAGCATTAACTAAAAATAAGAACCAAATTAAGATATTAGTAGATCCTTCCTTATAATTATTTATTAAATTATCAAGCTACGTGTTTCATTGCACGTGGCTTTTTGAATTTTCTATATAATTAAAATTCTATGATTGAAAGCGAATTCCTTTTTTTGTATAATTAGAACTATACGTAACCACCACGTTTAGACGCATTTCATTTAATTCTCCTTTTTTCTTCGCAAAATTTACAACATGTAATGGATCTCAAATCACTGTTGGTAATATTTCTATGATTTCAGGAGGGTGTATGAAT
Source organism: Bacillus sp. JJ1764 (assembly GCF_036962145.1). Lineage (NCBI taxonomy): Bacteria > Bacillati > Bacillota > Bacilli > Caryophanales > Bacillaceae > Bacillus > Bacillus sp. JJ1764. The sequence goes on from NZ_JBALNY010000086.1 coordinate 3,477, forward strand.
ACGACTTTCTATTTTGATGCTTGGAAGCGATTTGTTAAAGAAGGAATTCTTGATTCAGCACGGTTGAACAAACGAATTTCGGAATCCTGGCACCGATGTAAGAAAGAAAGGGTAAACCCTTATTTAAATAAAGGTCTTGATTTATTATCAAAGGAAGAACTGGATGCCAAAAAAGAAAAGAATTCTCTGCTGATCGAAATAGCTTCCCCTTATATAAAAAAGATGGATCAGGCAATAAAAGATTCAGGCATGATGGCACTTTTGGTCGATCCAGATGGATATGTTCTATCCTTAACAGGAAACTTACAAACCTTATCGGATGCAAGGAAAATAAATTTTGTTGAAGGGGTGCGCTGGACTGAGTCTGAGGTCGGTACAAATGCAATTGGGACAGCTTTACAGACAAAAGAAGCGGTAACGATTAATGGGGCGGAACATTATTCCGTCGCTTCCCATCAATGGAGCTGTTCCGCCACACCTATTTTTCACGATAATGGAAACCTAATGGGTGTCATTGATGTTTCGTGTCCAGTGAACTATTCTCACCCCTTTATGCTCGGTATGGTCACTTCCATCTCTTATGCTATTGAAAAAGAAATCAGCAAGCGGACCTATCAAGAAGAAATAGCACTTTACCAGCAAGCAGGCCATCTGGCAGAGTCCTATCAAAACCAGCTTTTTTTGGTTTGTAATCAAAAACAAATGATTATATCCGCGAGTAAACCGCTCCGTGAAAGGTTTCCTCAATTAATTGGTATGAACCTTTACGAACTATTGCATAATGGATATCAAATTGATACACAAATGCCTTTTCATTTAAAGGAAAACAACAGGATGATTGGAAGTTACTATTTTATTTCAGAAGTGCTAACCCACCGTAAAAATATATCATTTCAAGTACAAAGCCCTTCAAAAACCTTTATCTTTAAAGGAGAGAGTGGAACGAGTGAGGTTTTTCAAAATACGTTAGCTAAAGTAAAGCTAGTTGCTCCAACAGATACCACCGTATTTATTTCAGGTGAAACCGGTTCAGGAAAAGAGTTGATTGCTCGGGCGATTCATGACAATAGCCCCCGAAAGGATGGACCATTTATTTCATTAAATTGCGGAGCGATTCCGAAAGAACTGATGGAAAGTGAGCTTTTTGGCTATGTAGAAGGGGCCTTTACCGGGGCAAGGCGGCAAGGTTATAATGGAAAATTTAAACAGGCTGAAAAGGGGACGATTTTTCTAGATGAGATAGGTGAAATCCCGCATTCCATGCAGGTGGCCTTATTGCGTGTACTTCAGGAAAAGAAAGTATCTCCGATTGGGAGTACAAAGGAAATCCCATTAGATGTCCGGATTATTACCGCAACCCACCGAGATATTACGAAACTTGTAGGAGATGGAATTTTTCGAGAAGACCTCTACTATCGCTTGAACGTTTATCCCATTGACGTACCTTCTCTTCGAGAAAGAAAAGAAGATATCCCACACCTCGTCAGGTATTTCTGTAAAGGAAATGGATGGAGCATCCCAAATATAGAGGAGCTCTCTTCTAGAATGAAAGACTATGAATGGCCAGGAAACATTCGAGAATTAATAAACGTCTTAGAGAGGCTATATATTATGTCTCTTGATGAACAGTCAACTCAGGATATTTTTGCTCATAACTTTGAATCTATCACTATTAGACATCCATCCAGCTCTTCATCAAATGCTCTGGTAAATAAAGAAGAAGCTGAAAAGAAGTTAAATGCCCGAGAAAAAATCCAAAAGGACCTAATGATGGATGCATTAAAAAAGACAAAAGGAAATGTAACCGCAGCCGCGAAATTACTAGAAATTCCTAGGAGTACTTTTTATAAAAGACTCCAAAAGTTTGGAATGTAAGGTTCTACACTCGGCAATTGGGATCTCTTTATTGATAATTTTGGTTGGTTTATAAAAAAAGGGGTATCCAAGTGAAATTTTATTCACTGGGTACCCCTTACTCTTTATTTAAAACACTTTCGTCGTCCAATCCTCACAATTCCAAATATCAGTCGCAATTTCACGATAGAAATCAGGTTCGTGGGATACCATCAAAATACTTCCGCGATAGGCCTTTAAAGCACGTTTCAATTCTTCTTTTGCGTCCACATCCAAGTGATTGGTAGGTTCGTCTAGAATTAATAAATTCGTTTCTGTGTTAATAATTTTACACAAGCGAACTTTGGCTTTTTCGCCACCAGAAAGCACTTCGACTTTACTTTCAATATGTTTCGTCGTTAGTCCACATTTTGCAAGAGCAGCACGGACTTCAGCCTGATTCATACTTGGGAACTCGCTCCAGATCTCTTCAATACACGTGTTGTAGTTGGACTGTTTCACTTCTTGCTCGAAGTAACCGATGTGTTGATACTCACCACGTTCAACTTTACCCGAAATAGGATTAATCAACCCAAGAATACTTTTTAAAAGGGTGGACTTACCAATCCCGTTTGCACCTACGAAGGCAATTTTTTGTCCGCGTTCCATTTTCAAATTCAGAGGGCGAGAAAGTGGTTCATTGTAACCAATAACAAGATCTTCAGTCGTGAAAATCCAACGACTAGCTGCACGTGCTTCTTTGAAATTAAACTCTGGTTTCGGCTTCTCTTTCCCCAATTCAATAATTTCCATTTTGTCGAGCTTCTTCTGACGAGACATCGCCATATTACGAGTCGCCACACTTGCCTTGTTACGAGCAACAAAATCTTTCAAATCAGCTATTTCTTGTTGTTGACGCTTGTATGCAGACTCTAGCTGCTGCTTCTTCATTTCATATATTTTTAAGAAGTTATCATAGTCACCTACATAGCGGTTCAACTCTTGGTTTTCCATGTGATAGATTAAGTTAACAACATTGTTCAGGAATGGAATATCATGGGAAATCAAGATAAATGCATTCTCATATTCCTGTAAATAACGCTTCAACCATTCGATATGCTGCTCATCCAAATAGTTTGTAGGTTCGTCTAGTAATAGGATTTCAGGCTTTTCTAGCAAAAGCTTAGCTAACAAAACTTTCGTACGTTGCCCACCACTAAGATCATCTACATCCCGATCGAGTCCAACTTCGTCTAATCCTAGACCACGAGCAACCTCCTCTACTTTTGCATTAATTCGATAGAAATCATTACTATCTAAAGTTTCTTGTAACTCTCCAACTTCAGCAAGTAAGGCATCGATATCCGCACCTTCATCGCCCATTTTTGCATAAAGTTCATTGATCTCTGCTTCAGCGTCAAATAGATATTGAAAAGCAGAACTCAAAGCTTCACGCATTGTTGTACCTTTTTGAAGTACTGCATGCTGATCTAAATAACCTACACGAACTTTTCGTGACCACTCGACTTTCCCTTCATCGGGCTGCAGTTTACCAGTAACGATATTCATGAAAGTAGACTTACCCTCACCATTTGCCCCAACAAGTCCAACGTGCTCTCCTTTTAAAAGTCGAAAAGACACATTATTAAAAATCGCACGATCACCGAAACCGTGGCTTAAATTTTGTACGTTTAATACGCTCATTTTTTTAACCCCTTATCTAATGTCACATGTGGATATCTTACTAGATTTTGGCTGCTTTTTCTATATGGAAGTTATTTTTTATAAAAATTGTAATTCGATTTTTGAGTAAATTGCAGTTTGCTGCATTTAATAAAATGATTTAATCTGTCTGTATAACAATTGGGTGATAGTCTATTATACAATCAAACCTGGAGGTATGATATGAGTTAATCCCATTTGGAAATAAAAGTAGAAAACATGAAGGAATTGGTTAAAAAAATCCTTCCCCATAAAGGAAGGGGAAGGGAAAGGGGGTATGCTAAATTAACTTGTATCGCTTCAATAAGTCTGGAATAACAGTTTTAGAGATAATTTGCATATATTCACTGTTAAGTAGGCTATCAGGGACTGGAATATTCAAATCAGTCAGTTTCTTACCTTCCAACATTTTTGATGTAGAATCCAGCAATACTCTAATGTCATAGCAGGAAGCAAATACTTCGGGGACTCCACGGTCTACATTTAGCAGGGTATATACAGCTTCCATTGCTGTTCTTACAGAATATTCCGTTGTAAATACCGTATCACGTACTGTCTCAGCGAACTGCCCTAAAAAGGCAAAATTAGTGCAGCCTTCCGGAACGACATTAGGTCTGTCACCTTTGGCTCTTGGCATGAAAAATGCAGTTATATATGGCATTATACAAGGAATACAATGAGCTGATTTTGTTGCCATATCATGAATTTCGGACTCGGGTACACCTAAATGATACAGCCATTCTTCCGTAATCTCGATACCGGTACATTCTCTCATTGGCTTTTTAATGTAGTTTCCTGGAACATCTACAAATAAACCGTATACCCAAACAACAAGCTGATCCTTAGGCTGATTTTTAAAATGAGGCTGACGATTTAAGGTATAGCTCATAAGCCAATTAGAATCTTTTACAGTAACGATACCGCCTGTAACGACCTTGCCGCTAAATGGGTCTCTCTTGCAAACTTTTTCAATATATGGAGGGATTCTGCCATCAAGGGTAGTCACTGTGGCTGATTCCCAAGTCGTTGCCTTTGTATTTGTACAGAATTTATCAGGGTTACCAAAGGATGGATCTTGCTTTGCGATATTTCTCCAAAGTTCCCAACAGCCTCCTTCAGAGTCATTAAATAATGGTGCATGATGATCATCGCCTAAAGAGGAATTTTCTGTACAGCTGCCGTTTGTAACAAAAACTAGGTCGTCTTCGATAAGGTCAATACACTCTAGATTACCGTCTCTTTGACAAATGATTTTAGTGGCCACTTTTTTGTCATGTTGGATATCAAAAATAATATTTGTTACCCTGGTATTATATTGGAAATGAACCCCATGGGCTTCAAGATATTTCATCATTGGTAGAATCAATGATTCGTACTGATTATATTTAGTAAACTTCAATGTGGATAAATCAGGAAGTCCTCCGAGATGGTGAATAAATCTTTGAATATACAGTTTCATCTCTAAGGCACTGTGCCAGTCTTCAAAAGCAAACATGGTTCTCCAATATAACCAGAAGTTAGAGGAGAAGAATTCTTCGGTAAATACATCTGTAATCTTCTTATCGTATAGATCTTCATCTCGGGTCATAAATACCCTCATGATTTCCATCGAAGCCTTTTCACTCAATGCAAATTTCCCATCAGTATGAGCATCTTCACCTCTATTTACCGTTGCTCTCATAAGTGAATAATTAGGGTCTTTTTTATTTAGCCAGTAAAAATCATCTAAAACAGAAGCATCTTCTGTTTCAAGGGAAGGTATGGAGCGAAACAGATCCCACAGGCATTCAAAATGGTCCTCCATTTCACGTCCGCCCCGGATTATAAATCCTTTTTGAGGGTCTTTTATGCCATCGCAGGCACCACCAGCAATAGGAAGCTCTTCCAGAATGTGAATTCGCTCGCCCTTCATCTGACCATCCCGCACCAAGAAACATGCAGCAGCTAAAGATGCCAACCCAGAACCTACAAGATATGCTGATTTTCTATCCACATCCGTTGGTTTTTTTGGACGGGCAAATGCTTCATAATTTCCATTGCTATAATACATGTTCACGACCTCCTAATCTTTATCCTTACATACTCATGATAAAAATGATTGGAGATCCCTACAATTGACAATAACGGTGCTGTGTCTAAATTTTATACAGAAGGCTATGATTGTCTAAAACTATTATCTGTCCTGAAATTTTCAAGTGCCTTAATAATATCACCACGTGTTAGAATGCTTATTTGCTCTATAATAGTTGACGGGTCTTCCCGCATACCTTTGCCAATCCAGTCAAGCATGAGCCCTGTAAAGGCATATTTATAAAAGTGAGCAATAAATGCCTGATCTTTTTCCCTAACTGACATGCCAGCAGCTTTCTCTTTTACAACCGCAATTAGAAGATTATAGGTTTCGTTATAAAGAAAGTTTTCCAAGTATTCTCGACTAAGGGAATGATATGTATTCTTTACAAAATCCTGGTTTTCAAGCAAGTATACAAAAATCTCCCTAAAACCCTGTTGCCATGTATCATAAGTCTTTTTATTTCCAAGGGCCTTTGAGGCTTCATTTGTATAAATCCATTCAACCAGATCATAGATATCCTTAAAATGGTAATAAAATGTTTGTCTATTCACTTCGCAGTCGGTTGTGATATCAGTGATAGTAATCTTTTCGAGGTTCTTTTTTGCTAATAGTTTTTTTAGGGATGCAGCAAGCGCTTTTTTAGTGGTTTGTGCCAAAAATATTCCCCCAATCAAGGACATATTGATTATAAGTCTGCGCAATTTATTATACTTGCTTTAGCAGGTGTCCAGCCCCATGGCCACCGTTTTTTCTATATTATATATAGGTACGGGAAGGGGGGCGACAATCATTTGTTTCAGATGAAATCAAACTATATGAATATGAGTCATAATATTTGTTATCCACTAAAGTCCAATGACGTAATATCCCTTCTTTTTTGAAATGGAACTTCTCTAATAATTTACAAGATGGGATATTTTCTAAAAAAACATATGCAGAAATTCTCTCCAATTTCCATTTTAAAAATATCTCTTCCAATAAAACAGATAACATTTCGGATGCAAAACCTTTTCTCTGACTATCAGGTGACACAATATAGTCGATTTCCGCACGGTGATTTCTTGCATCATATCTTTTTAGAGTGATAATCCCAACAAAATTGTTTGTATCTTTTAAGTACGCAGCATATCTTACTCCAGTTCCTTCTTCTTTCATGCGGACATTTTGCATTATAACCTCCAATGCTTCCTGTTTGCTTTTTATTGGAGATCTTCCAAAATATTTCATTGTTTCTTGGTCGGAATACAATTCAAATAATCCATTCAGGTCTTTATCTGATATGCTCTTTAAAACTAAACGCTCGCTTGATAGAATTGTCATTTATTTTACTCCCTCATCGTTCAACAAAATTATTTTTATCCATATTTTAACATGAATATTTGGTGTATTTATGAAACTTTTTCTTCTAGCATGTCGTTTTACAAGCGGGAAAATTTCATAGAATGCATATGGTTAAACAGGTAGATCGGAGAATAATATTGTTTTTGGAATACTATGCTTATATATCCTGCTAGTTAGTAGAATAAAAAAAGGCTGCTGCAGCAACCTTTTCGTGTTTAACTTATACCCCTGTTAACCAACCATACAGTGCAAAAAGGTGCTTCATCTAAAATGTCTTAATGGCTGGCGAACAGGGTCGATACACTATTATGCAATAGAGCCCATCTGTTAGTCTGACTCCAACGAACTTGGGATAGAAGCGACTGGCGTGCCGTATAGAGGAGGCACTCATGGGGATTATTGTTTTTTGGTTGTTGTGCCAGCCACTCTTAGTTTGTTGGGAAGGAAGAGTCCAATCTTAATCGCCCAATGAATTTTATGAAGATCGTCAGAAGGCCCAGCTTTTTTTAAAAAAGTATTTCTTGGGGCACTTTTCGTTTTGAGGCGAATTTAATTTTCAAGTCAGTTAATAGGAGAACGACAAGTCCCTACTTTTATACCGATAGAATTATAGTGGTTTTTTATGTTAATAATGGTTTGACCACTTGTAACTTCACTAATTAATTGGTTGATCTTCCAAAGGTCAACTGGTTTATGCATTAATAAGTCATTAAAAATTTGTTTGATTTCTTGTGGATAAACATTTCCTACCATACTAGAAAGTCCATTACATCCATTCATGATCTTTTCCGTAAGATTTACATCTCCACCAGCGAACATGATAAAATTATCTGGTAAGTCAGTATTTTGATGACGTTTCGCATCACTTTCTTCTTTAAGCCCTACAAGGTTAGAGTGCTTCTGATTAATAATTGTCTTTAATGATTCTGCACTTAGCTCAAATCCTGTTCGGAAAGGGTTATTATAAAGGACAACGTTTTTGGTGGTATGCTGTAGCAACTCATTGATATAAGAAATAGCTTGCAGTTGTGTCGGCTGAATGTAAGGTGGAAACTGAATCAGAATAGCATCAAAAACAGATTCCTCAAGCTTTTTAATTAGTCTTATTGCATCTCTAGTTCTTGTAGCGGATACGCCAAACATCAGTTCAACATTTTCAAACTTTTGTTGATTAAAATAATCAATAATTTGGATCCGCTCTTCAATGCTCATTGAATTTTGTTCCCCTGTCGTAGCAGATACAAGTAATGAATCAACCCCGTTATCTGTTAAATGTTCAACAATGGGATTAAACCCTTCTAGATATAAATTCTCATCATCACGAAAGGGAGTTGGAATAGCGACATTAAAATTTTTCATCAGTTATTTCCTCCAATGTGTGTACATTACAAGAACTAATTTGTACATGAGGTTGAATGATTTGAATGACTAAATTGTTCTATGTTTATGTTATTTAAGAGTTGTTAACATTCTTACAGACCAAAAGGATTAGTTACTATTTTTTAGTTAGTCTTTGTTTGTATAGCAGGTTTGACTATGTGGCGAGGGTCACTGCCCACCGGTTCCTCTAAAAACCAAGTGCCCATCGAAGTAAGTACTGGTACATCTTGAAATGTGTAAAGAATAGCATCCTCTGTTTGGGAAGTGTTGCAATGCTCATGAGCAGACCAAGGAGGAGCTAAGAATAGATCACCTTTTTCCCATTCAATCTTTTCTCCATCCACGATACTATAACCCTCTCCCTGAAAAACTAGATTTAGAGCTACATTTGTATGACGATGAGCTTTGTTATGTTCACCAGGTTTAAAAATTTGGACGACTACGTTCATAGTTGAGGATGTTCCATACGCCTCTCCTGTATCATGGTGAATAAGTGACAATGTTCCACGTCCACTTTCAAGAAAGTCTTCCGATACTGATTCATTGAGTAATGGATAAATGTCTTTCCATTTCCATGAACAAGCTCGAACGGCAGGCTTTCTACTCTTTTTTAAGAACTCACTGTACTTAATAATCTCTGTTCTTTGACTACACATACTATCACTCTCCACTAAATTTTTTACACAGTTTAGAGACCTACTTGGGTTCCTGTGTAATTAATAGTCTAGGATAGTTCAATCGATAGTTCAATTCAATTATTAATATAATAACCATAGGTTTAACCTATGATATAATGGTTAGGATCTCAAACTTTTATAAGATTCCTATGAAATAGAATGTTAATGAATTTCCAAGCTGAAAATGTAGGAATGATCACTGTTAAAATCAGGAGGTATAGAATGGAGTTAAGACAACTTGAATATTTTTACACTGTGTGTCAAGAATTACATTTTACTAGAGCAGCAGAAAAGGTAGGGATTTCTCAACCTTCTTTAAGTCAACAAATTCGTTTATTAGAACATGAAATTGGCACACCTTTATTTGATCGTATTGGTAAAAAGACGGCTCTTACAGAATCAGGGGAATTACTCCTGAAATATACACGTAACATTTTTCATGAACTAGAACAGGCAAAAACCTCAATAAATGAACTAAACGGACTTCAAAGAGGAACCATTTCTATAGGCACCTTATTAACCGTTGAAAATTACCTTATTCCTCCCATTTTACGTAATTTTCATCATTTATATCCTGGTGTTAAGATATCTGTGTTTGGATTACGTACTGGGGATATTCATAAACAACTGTTAGAAAATAAGTTGGATATGGGGATTGTTTTTTTACCTATGAAAAGGGATGAATTGGAAACCATCCCCTTATATAAAGAAGAAATGGCGTTTGCAGTGCCTGTTGGACACCCGTTAGAGAAACAAAGTACGTTAAGTATAGAAGTCTTGCATACAACACCTTCCATCTTACTTCCTGAACAATATTTTATAAGACAACTTATTAATAAAGCTTGTAAAGACATGGGCTTTATTCCAGAACCGGTCTTTGAAATTACAACCATGCAATCTTTAATAAATATGGTGATCGATAGGGTCGGGGTAACGATATTACCGAGACCTTACTTAGAGTACCTTAACCATCCTGGTATCAGAATTATTCCTATTCAAAATGGTAACCTTGCCCGTGATATAGGAATTATCTACAGGAAAGATAAATACCTGAGTGTTGCGACACGTATTTTTATTAATACGTTAAAAGAGGCTTCACTTCATTTAAATCAGACTATTGGAATGTAGTGATTACGAAAAATAAAAAAATTATGGTTATTTACTATTCTTCAATAGTTATTAAAGGGGTGGAAGTATGAAAAATAATTTTATAGCATTATCAATTATTAGTTTAGGAATTTGTTTGTTAATCGGCAGCATTTTAATAGCAAATGGGTTGAAAAATGAAAAAAAGACTCCTTTAAATATGCCGATTCAACACCAATTACTTACACAATCAGAGTTAGCAAAGTATCTCGGTTTAAGTGTAAAAGAAATTCAAAAATTGGGTCCAGTATCAAATACTGAAGGGGTGATAACGAGCGAAATACCTTATATTAAAATTGGACATAGATATTATTACTCAAAAAGTGCAATTGATAGATGGTTAAGAAGTAAAGACTCCATTACTGTCCAATAATTTTTATAGGAACACAGCATTTTTTATCTTAGTATAATGTTGTGGGCGAATTTGGGAGATATAAAAAGGACACTTGCGAGATGCCCTTTTTTGTTGTTCTATTAAAATTACAGATAGAGTATTCCTAAAAATTGCTTTAGCATCAGGCGCCAATGAGTGACTAACATAGCACCTGACACTGGCATCAGGTTATATAAAGTGAAGAGGTTATAAATCGCTAATTTTCTTCATCCCAAAATAAATCATTTAATGTGCAGGAGAGGACTTTGCAGATTTTAATGCACAGACTTAAGGAGGGATTGTATTTTCCAGATTCAATCAAGCCAATCGTTTGTCTAGATACACCAACAGTTTTGGCTAGTTCTTCCTGCGACAACTCTTTCTCAACTCTTGCTAGCTTTAATTTCATATTTTTCATGGGAATTTACCTACAACTTGTTCTCATCGTCACGATTTTTAAGACTTATTTTTTTTGCCAACAAGTGGACACCGCCAAAAAGGAGAAGAAAAATTGGCAAATAGATCATTATTGAAACAAATAAAACGAGTATAAAGTACCATAAACCTTGAGTAGTGCCGTTGGCGTATGATACAGCACTATTCACTCCAAATATGATAGCAATAACTAATGCTAAACCAATACTGGACCAAACGGTCTTTGTTCCCATTGTTGTTTTATTCATACGATCATGCATCTCAACTTCATCCCAATAAACCCCTAAGAAAATACTCCTAATTAAAAAATAGATCCCCCCAAGGAAAAGAATGACTAATTCTAGAATCATCAACTTAAGTTCAAAACCATGGTTGGCAACTTTTATCCCGATACTTACAAGACAAATGACCATAATCAGATAGTACATTTCTTTAAATATTTTGTTGCGGATATTTTCAATACGCTCATCGGTAGCTGTACGATTAAACAATTTCATTCCAATCAACCTCCATTTTTAATCTTATTTTAATTATATGATATAATTTACATTTTGCAATATATATATTGCATTATGGAAAAAATATTAGTCATCATATTAAATTAGAACTCTTCGACACCCTAAATGTTGATAGATGCAAACTACACATGCGGGAATTTTTTTGTAGTTCTTTATAAATGGTGCTTGTAATGTAAAAGACAAAAAGTTTTATGAAACCTTAACATTGGGTTTACCACTATTTAACAGGTGATTAATAATAGTCTTCTATAATCAAAGAGAAGTAAATGATTGGAAAAACGATAAATTAGGAGTGAAGTGAATTTGAAAAAGTACCTAATACCTACACTGGCAGTATCTGTTTTACTTTCTTCGGTCGGTTCTGTTTTAGCAGCACCTTCTCAACCACAAAGGATCAAATCGGTAGAGTTCATTGGAATGGATGCGCCAAAGACGGCTGATGAGAAAAATAATCTTATATATTCAAAGGCTTCTGTAGAAGTTACATATGTGAATGGAAGCAAGAAAAAACTCCCACTAAGCTATAAAACATTGTTCAGACCTGGTGACGTCATCAATGGAAAAACAGCCGGTGTGACCATGAATGCAAATCGTGAAATTATGACCAAGCCAGATGGTACCCCTTATACATCAACTGCTCCTGACATGAATAGTTTAATGAAGGTGCCTGGGTTACCAGCAAACACCTATTATTTAATTAACCACTATGAATCCATGCCTAAGAATCAGAATGGGCTAGAAAACCCGGGAACGATGAGTTTAAGTACTGTAAAAATGGATCCGGAAACAGGCGAACTTTCAGTTGTTGATAGTAAACCCATTGATTTTTCTTCCGTTCACGGCATTTGGAAACCTTGTGCAGGATTGTTGACCCCGTGGAATACGCATCTTGGTTCCGAAGAGACCGATCCGGATGCAAGGGCACATGAGGCGAATCCAAAAACATCATCGGTAACCAAGTATATGCAAAACTACTATAACGATCCAACACTTGTAGGAAATCCTTATTATTATGGCCATGTCCCGGAAGTAACTGTAAATGCAAAAGGAGATACAAGCGTTGTAAAGCATTACAGCATGGGACGTATGGCATTCGAGCGGGTGAAAGTGATGCCCGATAATCGAACAGTGATTTATGGAATTGACAGTAATCCTGGCGGGTTCTTCATGTATGTGGCTGACAAGGAAAAAGATTTATCAGCTGGTACTTTATATGCTGCAAAGTGGATTCAGACGGGGACAGTTAATGGCGGTTCGGCAAATCTGGAATGGATCAAGCTTGGTCATGCAACAGATGCAGAAATTCAAAAAATGGCTGATACCCTTAAATTCAGCGATATTTTCGACGTCACCAATGATGCTGATAAAGGGCAAACAGAAGGATACAAGCCAGTCAAAACATCTGCCAATGGAAAGAAAGTGGAATGGTTGAAAGTGAAGCCGGGAATGGAAAAAGCAGCTGCTTTCTTAGAAACCCACCGCTATACGGCGTACGTTGGTGGAACAGTAGAATTTAATAAGATGGAAGGTCTCGATTTTAACGGAAAAGACAATAAGGCATACGTGGCCATCTCCTATCAGGAAAACACCATGCTTGCTGAACCGACCGCACCTGCTGATGATATTCGATTACCAAAAATTANNGTTTATGAGGTTTCCTTCAAACCAAATCGGAAAACAAATGATGGCGAAAAGATTGACAGTCATTATGTGCCTGTCAGTATGGAAGGTCTTGTAATGGGTGAGGACTTAATTTCTCCAGATCAAAATGGGAACACTGCTAATGATGACAAGATTGCCAACCCGGATAACATTGTCTATTCACAAGAAATGAGAACTTTATTTATTGCTGAAGATTCTAGTCATCATGTAAATAATTATACGTGGGCTTACAATGTAGACAGTAAAGAGCTTTCCCGAATTCTATCAGTTCCAGACGGTGGGGAATCCACTGGCTTACAAATGGTCGAAAATTTGGATGGTCACACTTATCTCATGAACAGTTCACAAAATCCAGGCTATGTAGGGTACATTTCTGGGCTTCCCTCTTTGGAAGTAGACCAAAAGGGAAAAAACACCAAATAAATAACATTTAGGGCAGTCTTGTATGCAAGACTGCCCCTTTGTGAGTTTAGCAGCCTTTTTGCGATTAAATCCACTAAGTGCTATATATGTCTAGTTCAGATGAATCTACTCCCTCTAAAAATAGAAAACTCCTTATTTATTGGCTCTGTTAAA
>NZ_JBALNY010000086.1:17379-31289 GCF_036962145.1 Bacillus sp. JJ1764
TTCTTTAACATAGCCAATTTATTAAAAATAGAGGCGATGGGATTAAAAAAACTTACATCAACAAAAATTTCCATAGATTATATCAAGTTTTTATAGTTTATTTCAAGAGGGTATGAGAACGTATTCATTGTTAAAATTAAAGAGTTTGACGAATCAATGAACTTGATTGACTTTACCTGCGTGGTGGATTACGATTCCCCTATTAATATATTTAAAGGAGAATACAATCATGACCGGCTTTAACGCAGTACTAGGAAGAAATACGGAAAATGCTCCAATGGCTATTGGTCCATTTTCGCAAACAGTGGCTTTCTCTCATTACAACAATCTTTCAGCTCAATTACCAATCGATCCGAAAACTGGTAATTTGGTAGCTGGCGGTGTAAAGGAGCAGGCTGAACAATGCTTGAAAAATATCAAGGCAATTGTTGAAAGTATCGATCATGTTATGAGCGATATTGTTAGAATCACTGTATTCGTTAAGAATATCAAAGATGTTGACGCGGTAGACGAAGTTTACAAAACATTCTTCACAACTTATGTTCCTACACGTACGACTGTAGCAGTTGCAGCTTTACCGATGGATGCTTTGGTGCAAATTGAAGCACTTGTTACAAACGGTGAAGGTACAATTCCAAACGCACCACAAGCGGGGGACCTTATCAAGCTTACAAATAACACGCCAAATGCGCCAACAAGTCCTCTTTCTACACAAACTGTAGCTTTTTCTCATTACAATAACCTTTCAGCTCAATTACCGATTGATCCGAAATCTGGTAAATTAGTAGTTGGCGGTGTAAAGGAACAGGCTGCTCAGTGCTTAAAGAATATCAAGGCAATCTTAGAAAGTATCGACGTTCCGTTTGACGATATTGTTAAAATTAATATTTTCCTTAAAGACCTTTCAGATATTGAAGCCGTAAACGAAGTTTATACAACATTTTTCCCAGACTCAGCGATCGCTAGAGCAGTAGCCTATGTCCCTGCTCGGACAACAATTGCAGCTTCTGCTTTACCGATGGATGCATTGGTACAAATCGAAGCAGTGGTATCACACGGAGATGGTACACCTCCACAAGCTGTTGAAGACAGACATGGAATCGTTATATGGGCGAACAATACTGACAATGCACCAAAGAGTTCTTTGTCTACACAGACTGTAGCGTTCTCTCATTACAATCACCTTTCAGCTCAATTACCTTTAGACCCGAAAACTGGTGAAATGGTAGCTGGTGGAGTAAAAGAGCAAACTGAACAGTGCTTGAAAAATATCAAGGCGATTGTAGAAAGTATCGATCACGTTATGGACGATGTGGTTAAAGTCAATATCTTCCTAAAAAATATTGCAGATATTGATGCGGTAGACGAAGTTTACACAACATTCTTCCCAGGCGGAGTTCCTGCACGTAGAACAGTTGGCGTATCAGCTTTACCACAAGACGCTTTAATTCAAATCGATGTAGTTGTAGCAAATGCTGAAGGAACACCTCGAAAAGCATAATAGTTTGTAATTACAGAAACTATTAAATTTACTTGTAAATGCTAACGGTGAACATTAAAGAAGCGGTCTCAATTGAATATTGAGACCGTTTTCGTTTTTCTACTTTGCAGGTGAAAAAGCATCGAGATTTTAGTCGATTATAGTATAAATCCTGATGTTTTTAAGTTTCAGGGTATAACTAAAAAACTGGGTTAGCTTATGGCCATTGTACCTTGAGTGACTGTATATACATATCTGTAATAGTGTTTCAAATTACCTCATTTTACCCAATTTTCTTTGCACTTTTTATTTGTTAATATTAAAATGTAGTTTGATAAAATGTGCTTAAGGCATAGGATAAGTGTAATAAAAGCAGGGGAATCCTTGCTTTTTATTTTGGGTGACAAGGGCTTACCTTAGGTATCCCATAATGAGAGGATTTGAATTTAAAATGATAGAAAATTTTTGGCGTGATTTACCACGACCTTTTTTTATACTGGCACCAATGGAAGATGTGACGGATGTTGTTTTTCGTCACGTAGTAAGTGAAGCTGGTCGACCGGATGTCTTTTTCACAGAGTTTACAAACTCGGATAGCTATTGTCATCCAGAGGGCTTGAAAAGTGTACGTGGCCGTTTGACTTTTACAGAAGATGAACAGCCAATAGTGGCACATATTTGGGGAGATAATCCCGAATATTTTCGCCAAATGAGTATTGGCATGGCAGAGCTAGGATTTAAAGGAATTGATATTAATATGGGCTGCCCTGTACCGAATGTGGCATCGAGAGGGAAAGGTAGTGGCCTTATTCTGCGTCCAGACGTTGCGGCAGAACTTATTCAAGCAGCAAAAACAGGCGGCCTGCCTGTCAGCGTGAAAACACGACTTGGCTATAAGGAGGTTGAGGAGTGGAAGGAGTGGCTAACGCATATTTTAAAACAGGATATTGCGAACCTTTCTATTCATTTACGTACTAGAAAAGAAATGAGCGAAGTAGATGCGCATTGGGAGCTAATTCCGGAAATCAAAAAATTACGTGACCGTATCGCACCAGATACTCTTCTAACAATCAATGGAGACATTCCTGACCGTCAAATAGGGCTGCAGCTTGCTGAACAATATGGCATTGATGGTGTTATGATCGGGAGGGGTATTTTTAAAAATCCTTTTGCTTTTGAAAAAGAGCCAAAAGAGCATAGCAGTAAAGAATACCTGGATCTTTTAAGACTGCAGCTGGATCTTCAAGATCGATATGCAGATGTACTGCCGCGTTCAATCACAGGGCTTCATCGCTTTTTCAAAATTTATGTCAAAGGATTCCCTGGAGCTGCTGAATTAAGAAATCGATTGATGAACACGAAATCAACAGATGAAGTGCGTGAGATGCTCGATACCTTTGAGAAAAATATTGATTGACATTTTAAAGAAAGGAAACTAACCCTATAGGGCGTTTCTTTTTAAGTCTCTTGTAAAAGATAAAATTTTAAAATAGATCTATTAAACGATTATGTACGGGAATATACATCCAACTGAGCAAGGGGATTTTTAGAGTTAGCTGCTGAAATCAAATAAATAATGTGGGCGACTAATTATAAGTTATATAACGTTTTTATAACATTTACTGGAACAGACCATCAAAAATTGATGGTCTATTTATTTTCCCCTCAGCCTCCAAAACAATTCTTTTTAAAAATGCCGACAAAAGCGCTAAATCTCAGGAGATTGCCTAGCATCGATTTAAATAGTTGGCTATCACATAAAATGTAATTTTCTATTCATTTTCCGTTCACATACCTTCATTAAACTAAGGGTGTAATAAGGAATGGAGGAATCAAGATGAACATAGCATGGAAAGAAATAAAGAAAAATAAAGCAAGATTTTTAATTTTAGGTTCGATTGTTTTTCTTGTTAGTTTATTAACGTTTATCATATCCGGTTTAGCAAATGGATTATCACATGACAGTGCTGGATTAATAAAAGATTTGCCAGATGGACAATTTTATATGACGAAGGAAGCCAATCAGACCTATAACATGTCAAGTATAGACAGTAGGGTCCAAAACCAAATATTAAGCAAACAAAAAAACGCGATGGCATTTTCCATTCAAATGGGATTTTTGGATGGTCGAGATGGTAAACAGAGAAGTGTTGCATTTGTAACGGCAACTAAATCTAAGTGGTTTGAGAATGTTAAAAAAGGTGAAATTGTACTTGACAGTACATTGAAAGACGATGGTATCAAGATTGGAGATACTTTAACCAATAAACAATACAAAGGCAAGTTTATCGTAAAAGGTTTTGTAAAACAAAGTAAATACAGCCATGCTCCTGTAGCCTACATCAACATGAAAGATTATAAAGAATTATATCGAACCAGCGATATGCAGTTAATTTTTATACCAAAAGGGGATGCAGAAGCACCAACAATCGCAGGGATGCAATCCTTTTCGAATAATCAATTCCTTAATACCATTTCGAGTTATAAAGCAGAACAGATGTCACTTAACATGATTATTTGGTTTTTAGTTGTCATTAGCGGAATGTTGTTTGCCATCTTTTTCTACATGATGAATGTTCAAAAAATGGGTTTATACGGTATTCTTAAAGCGATTGGAGTAAAAACAACCACACTATTTAAAATAATGTGGACGCAAATGGCCCTTATTACCGGCATTGCACTTAGTATTTCCATTTTACTGAGCCAAATTTTTAATAGAGTAGCACCTAAAGGAATTCCTTTTAGTTTAACCACTGATACAACGGTTCAATTGTCGTTAGTCTTTCTAATTATAGGATTCATTGGTGCAACGCTTTCCGGTATACAAGTTAAAACCGTTCAACCATTACAAGCTATTCAACAAGGAGAGGTTTAAGATGTTATTTACAATAGATAATGTTAAAAAATCTTTTAAAAATGGAGAAGAAATGGAAGAAATTCTAAAAGGAGTGAACCTTTCTATTAGAGAAGGTGAAGTAACCGCATTAGTAGGGGCATCTGGATCGGGTAAAAGCACGCTTCTAACCATAGCGGCAGGACTTCAGCCCGCATCAGATGGACAAATCATCTTCGAAGGAAAGGACATGACGGCTATGAATTCCGAACAAATTCGGCAAATCCGGGCGCATCAATTTGGTTTTGTCTTTCAATTTGCCCATCTGGTGCCTTTTCTGACAGTAGAAGAGCAACTGTTACTTATGTTGGATGTATCTGAATCAAAACTTAAAAAACGGGAACAGAAGAAAGAAATTGATAATATCCTTAAATTAGTAGAAATGGATCATCGAAAAAATGCTTATCCATCTTCATTGTCCGGCGGTGAAAAACAGCGGATTGCCATTGCCCGAGCCATTATTCACAAACCGAAGGTGCTTTTTGCAGATGAACCAACCGCAAGCTTGGATTCAAAAAGGTCAAAAGATGTAATGACTTTAATCAGTAATTTAACAAAGACACTCAATATTGCCACATTAATGGTTACACATGATGAAGAAATGCTTTCATTTGCTGATCATATCATTAAAATGAGTGATGGTCAGATTTTGCAAAAAGAGCTAGAGAAAAAAGTAATATAAATTGTTGAAACTCATAGGGGAGTTTATGGCAAGAAGGAATTGACTAAAATTATAAAAAAATATAGTTGAGAGTTAGCTGGAAAAAATTTAATAAAAAAAGAATTTCCTTTACGATATGGAGGAAATTCTTTTTTTATGGTCACCTAAATATTAATAATTGGCTTTATCACTTGTGAGTTCGGTAAGGAATTTCAAATGGTTTCACTGGTGAAGTCTATTTTTAAAAGAGTAAATAATAAAGTAGAGGAGGAAAACGTTATACTATTCTGCTTTTTTAACCATAAAGCAAACGAGCATACAAGGTTCACTGCCATTATTAATACACCAGTGCTCTTCACCAGCTGGAATCAATGTTGCATCTCCAGCCTTTTCCACACTGTATTCACCATTACAATATGTATGGACTTCTCCACTGAAAATATAGGAGTACTCATCCTCATCGTGACAGCTTAAGCCAACGGCTGGAATGCGTTCGCCAGGTGTTAGCGAAATGACACTCATGCTCACTTCTTTAAAATCACCTTCCTTGATGAATAGTTTTTTCATTTCATATAGTGGCATGCCAATAGACTCTACTTGATTAATATTGAGTTTTTCCAATTCTTTTTCCCACCTATTCTTTTTTGAGTTTAGGATCTAGAAAGTCTCGTAAACCATCTCCTACAAAGTTAGCACCTAATGAAATGGAGAAAATGGCTAGACCTGGGAAGGTTGACACCCACCAATTTTGAATAACTTTTGCCCCGCTTGATACCATTGAGCCCCACTCAGGTGTAGGAGGTTGGGTTCCTAGTCCAAGAAAACTTAGTCCTGAGAACATCAAAATGGCATTCCCAAGATCAAGTGTTGCCATAACCAATAATGGACCAAAGCTATTCGGTAAAATTTCTAAAAATAGAATTCGAATATGGGAAGCACCCATAACTCGAGAAGCAGTAACATACTCGCTTTCTTTTAAGGAAATAACCATTGAACGCATCAATCTCGCATAATTTGGCCACCAGATAATGGCCATTGCAAGGACCGAGTTTAGGATGCTTGGTCCAAGTGCAGCAGCGATTACCATCGCCAAAATAAGTGGTGGAAATGCCATTATGAGCTCTGAGAAACGCATCATTACTTCGTCCACTAATCCACCCTTATATCCCGCTATTCCCCCAAATAGGATACCGAAGGCAAAAGCACTAATAACCGTAATAATACCTGCTGTTAAAGAAATTCTGGAGCCATACATGACCCTTGAGAAAACATCACGACCCAACTCGTCAGTTCCAAAAAAGTGTGAAGAGCTTGGAGAGAGGTATCTAATGGAAAGATTCTGAGCTGTTGTACTATGTGTAGCGATTAACGGTGCAAAAATGGCAACGAGAATCCATAATGTACAAATGATTAATCCAAGTTTAAAAAGAAATCCTTTTTGAGAGATAAAAGATTTAAATGTTCTCATTATCGATACCTCACTCTCGGATCAATCACTCCATAAAGGATATCAATGATTAGATTGATAACAACATAAATAAATGCAATTAATAATGAGACGCCGCATATGGCGGGGAAGTCGAGTGAAACGGCGGAAAGATAAGCATATTGACCAATTCCAGGCCATGCAAAAATGTTCTCAACCAGTACCATTCCCCCCAGCAGATTACTAAATCCCATTCCAGCTACTGTAATAACAGGTATCATGGAATTGGAAAGGGCATGCTTAATGATGATCGCTGATTCTTTCTGACCCTTTGACCTAGCGGTACGAATATAATCCATTGACATCACTTCAAGTAGGTTGGACCTTGTTTGACGAGCAATTAATCCCATTGTAAAGAATCCCAGTACGGTTCCTGGAAGAATCAAGTGCATCGCGACATCACCAAACAATTGAAAATCACCACTAATAAGCGAATCAATCAGTAATAACCCTGTTCCCCCTTCTGGAGTGGATGCTCGTGAATCAATCCGTCCTGGTCCTGGTGTAAGGCCTAAGATCGAAGTGAAAATATTGAGCATAATTAAAGCAAACCAAAAGCTTGGTAGGGAAACCCCACTTATAGAAACAGTGCGGATAACATGGTCAATAGCCTTATTTCGATAAATGGCAGAGATGATTCCAAATAGAATCCCAAGAACTAAGGCAATGACCATAGCTACTACGGATAGTTCAAAGGTTGCCGGAAAGAACTGCCTTAAGTCATCTAACACAGGGTTGCCAGTTCGAATGGAGGTACCTAAATCACCAGTGAGAACATGTTGAAAGTATAGAATTAATTGACTAAATAGCGAACGATCTAGCCCCCATTTTTCTTTAAAAGCTGCGACAATTTCAGGGTTGCTCATTGCACTTTGGCTTAAATTGGCAGCAACCGGATCACTTGGCACTAAATGAGAAAGTATAAAAACAAAAAGTGCCACACCAAATAATAAGAATAGTAGAAACAATAGACGTCTACCAATAAATCTAAGCATTTGAATCACACTCCAGACTAAATAACCAATAAACTGATAATCTAAAATAATTTTAAAAATAAAATATGAATAGCTTCCGTAGGCAGCTGTCTACCTACGGATAGGCTCGGTTTGTTTTAATGATTATTTAGAGAGTTTTAAATCGTTTAAATGTAACTTACAAAGATCATTATAAGCAACACCTTCAAGTCTGGAGCTAACAGCAAATGATTTAGGGTGCTGTACTAAGAAGGCATATGGGCTATTCTCGGCCATAATGTCTTGCATCTTACCAGAAATCTCTGCACGTTTTGTTTCGTCAATTTCCACCTTCGCTTGCTCTGCCAGACTTACTAATTCAGCATTATCTTTAGGTTCCCAGTTCGCTCGTTTTCCTACAATATCGCCTGGAACAAAAGCTAATTGGTTGCTTAAATCATAGTAGTCAGGCGACCAGTGCATGACTAGGAATGGGCTTTTCCCATTTCTATAATCATCGATTACCACGCCAATTTCTCCAGTTTTAATTTCTACTTTGATATTAATTTTTGCAAGATCCTCTTTTACTTTTTCAGCGATTGTGACCCATGAAAGTCCTTCAGAATCAAAGTTAGCGGCAGTTAGAGGTACTGTGAAGCCTTTCTCATAGCCTGCTTTTTTCATCAAGTCCTTTGCCTTTTCTATGTTTTGATAATTAGCGGGTCTTGATTTAGCACCAACAAACCCTTTTTGAACAAAGGATAATGGCAGCAGTGCCCCATCTCCAGCTAATTGTTGGAATCCCTTATAGTCAAGTGCATATCGGACAGCTTGTTGAACAAATGGATTTGCCATTTCTTTACCGATTTCAGGCTTATTATTCATTAGTAAAAATGAAATGGTTGAAGTAGGTGCGGAAACAACCTTTGCTTTTCCACCAGCTGTAATGCTTTTCACTTGGTCAGGTCCAACGCTTAATGCTACATCAATATCACCATTTTCAAGCGCTTGAATTTGGGTGTTTGGATCCGGCATTTCCTTGATGATTATTTTATTTGCATGAACAGTACCCTTATAATTTGGATTCTTCTCAAGAACCATTTCTGTATTGGCAGTCCACTTCTTCAATACATATGGACCGCTACCAGCTGATGCGCCGTCCAGATATGTAGAGGCTTTATCTGCTGTGCTGGCATCCTCTGCATCAGAACCACCTTTTTCTTTCATAACTTTACTATCAAGAACGGCAAACGCATTATTTGTGATTTTTGCAAGAAATGATGCATCCTTTTCTTTAAGTGTAATAACAACCGTTTTGTCATCTTTTGCTTCTACTTTTGCAACTCCTTCTGCAAGTGCAGCAGCATTCCCTTTTAAATTTTTTGTGCGATTAATACTGAATACAACATCATTTGCCGTTACAGGATTCCCGCTTGAAAATTTATGTCCCTCGTCAAGCGTGAACGTATACACAAGACCTGAATCATCTACAGTGTAATCTTTAGCAAGGGCTGGCTTTGGTGTGAGATCAGAACCTTCTACCATATATAAATTCTCGTATGTTGCGTAAAAATAGAAATTTCCGTACACTTCATAAGCACGTGCTGGATCCATCGTTTTCCAGTCTGATGCTACCCCAATAACGATCGTATCAGCATTGGAAGATGATGTACCCCCAGTTGTCGTGCTGTTTCCTTGCTTCTTACTACATGCAATTAGAGATAGAGCCAACATGAATGTTATGGCCAGTAAAGCAATTTTTTTCATCCTCCCAAACCCCTTCTTATAAAAATTTATAGAATCACTTTGTACACAAATGACATGCAACAAAATGGTTACTACTTGTTTGAATAAAATCTGGTACCTCTGTTTTGCAAATATCCATCACAGCAGGGCATCTTGTATGAAACCGACATCCGGATGGCGGATTAGATGGGCTTGGCACATCCCCTGTAAGAATGATCTTTTCACGAGGATCCCCGCCTGCATCTGGAATAGATGAGAGAAGTGCCTTTGTATAGGGGTGTTGCGGTTTTTCGTATAGTTCATCGCGAGTTGAAAGCTCAACGATTTTACCAAGATACATAACGGCAACACGATCACTTATATGGTGAACCACGCTTAGATCATGTGAGATAAATAGATAGGTAAGGTTCAATTGTTTCTGCAGATCTACTAGTAAGTTCACTACCTGTGCTTGTATCGAAACATCCAAAGCCGAAACAGGTTCGTCACACACAATAAGTTCTGGACCGAGTGCCAATGCTCTAGCGATACCCACCCTTTGTTTCTGCCCACCTGACATTTCATGGGGATATCTATCTAAAAAACGATTGGCTAGACCGACCATATCCATCAGTTCGGTTATTTTCGCTTCAGCATTTTCCATTTTATGAATTTTGAATGGTTCTAATAAAATTTGTTTGATGGTTCTACGTGGATTTAAGCAAGCAGATGGATCTTGAAAAATCAGCTGTGCCTTCTTGGTGAAATTTTTTCGCTTGGATCTTGAAAGATTGGTAATATCCTCATCATTAAACATAATTTTAGAGCCATGATCTGGCGCATAAAGACCAAGTAGTGTCCTACCTAGCGTACTTTTACCACATCCACTTTCACCAACAAGACTAAATGTTTCGCCCTTTTTAATCGTAAAAGAGATATCATCTACTGCTCTAAGCAAGCCTTTTTTTCCATCCGGCTTTTTAATATGAAAGGTCTTCTTTAAGTGTGAAACCTCTAAAATGTTTACTGAGGATTTACCCTTTGATGCCGGTGCAAGAAGATTAATATCATTTTGTGGCATGTACATCATCAACCTCTTTTGTTACGTCATAAATAAAGCATCTTACTTCACGGCCATCTTCTTGTTTAAATAATGGAGGTGCTTCCAGTTTGCATTTCTCTGTTGCGTATTTGCAACGAGGATGAAAGCTGCAACCACTTGGCATATTCAATGCATCAGGAACCGTTCCTTCAATCGCCTCAAGTCTATCTACCTTATTCGAAATTTTCGGTATGGCATTTAGCAATCCCTGTGTATATGGATGAAGCGGATCAGTAAACACTAACTCAGTTGGGCTTTTTTCAACTATTTGGCCAGTGTACATGACGACCACTTTTTCACACATCTCTTTTACTACACCTAGATCATGGGTGATCATGATAATACTCAAATTTCTCTTTTTCTTTAGACTGGTCATTAAATCTAGAATTTGTGCCTGGATCGTAACATCTAAGGCAGTAGTAGGCTCATCCGCAATTAATAGTTTAGTATGACAGGCTAACGCAATGGCAATCATGATTCTTTGTCGCATTCCGCCAGACATCTGATGTGGATATTCATGAAATCTCTGTTCGGGGGAAGGAATTCCTACCAATCTCAGCATCTCCATTGCCATATTCCTTGCATCTTGCTTGCTTACGTCTTTTTGGTGAATAAGGATAGGCTCCATGATCTGCTTGCCACATGTATGTAGAGGATTAAGAGATGTCATCGGTTCTTGAAATATCATTGATACAGACTTTCCTCTAATTTTCCGCATTTCCTTTTGTGAAAGTCTTAATAAATCTACACCATCCAAAACAATATTTCCTGTTATATCAGCGTTAGCATTTTGCAAAAGTCCCATTATGGAGAGGGAGGTAACACTCTTGCCACTACCACTTTCACCTACGATTCCTAAGGAACTACCTTGCTCTAATTCTAGGCTTAAATGATCCACTGCTTTGACAACACCCTGGCGCGACTTAAAAGCAATGGTCAAATCTTCTACTTTTAGTAATGTCATAAGCTTCACCTTTTTCAAATGTATAATTAAAAATGATTAAGTATAGGGGCTAGGGGGATAAATTAGTTTAGCTAAAAATAACGGGAGTGATGACGGATAGTAATATCGTTTCCTGATCGAATGGATTCTCCCATATATGGGGAAGAGTAGAAGGGAAGTGAATTGCTTCACCTTCTCGCAAAAAATATTCCGTCTCATCCACAGTGAATAATACTGCCCCTTTTAAAACATAATAAAATTCTTCACCAGGGTGTTTAAATGGTTCATCTTCTTTTTGATGCGGCTTTATTGTTACGAGAAAGGGCTCTATTTTTCTATCTGTAAAATTATTGCTTAACCGAATATAAGTAGAGTTAGAACTTTCTATTTTAAATGGCTTTTGATCTTGTTTTTTTACGGCGTAATTTAAACTTTCCGTCTCTTCGAAGAAATGGATCATTTTTACTCCAAAAGCGTCAGCAATTTTTTTTAATGATGTGATCGCGAGTGATGATGCTCCCCTCTCTATTTGGGATAAAAAACTAACAGACAGCTCTGTCTTTTCACTTAAGTCCTTTAAAGTCATACCTTGTTCCAGTCGTAATTGCTTTATTTTCTGAAAAATTTCTTCCATTACTTAATTCCTTTCTTTTAACGAGGAATAATTACTGTAATACTGTAATTAATTATGATTGTACCATAAAGTTTTCTGATGTAAATGAATATTTTGAATATTTTATATAATAAAACGAAATGTGTTTTTTTAAAGTAGGGTAGTGGTTTGGAGGGATTTGTAAATAAAGCTGTAATATGGTTTTTACACCCAATGACTGATTGTCTGGGGGGATATTTATATAAGAGGTCTAGCGCTAAGCATTACTTGAATTTTAGCATGGGGCACATAATAAAAAAGCCGATTGATTTTTTTAAAAATCAATCGGCTTTATATGTTTTGAACTTAATAAACAACAACCGGTTCATATTGGCTAAGATTGTTATATACAGTTCTCATAACACTTGGTGGTGTGTTGACGCAGCCATGTGATCCGTTAGAAAGATAGGCATTACTGCCCCAATTGCCTCTCCAGCTGGCATCGTGGAAGCCCTGACCGTCATTGGTAAAAGGAGCCCAAAAATTTACATCTACTTGATAAGTGATTTTGCCGTTTTCACGGCCTGTTAATACAGAAGGGGACTGCTTATAAAGGATATACCAAACTCCTCGTGATGTATCATGGCCGGTACTATGATTGCCCGTAACAACATTCGTTGTAGCAACTAATTGCCCATTTTTGTAGATCCAAATTCGTTGCTCGGCAATAGAGACTTCAGCATATGTATCACCAATACCACTGTTGGCGATCTTATCATATCCGTAGCCTTCCCCCTTCCAGCCATTTCCATAAATATTAGAAGCGGGAATTGATTTCTCTCCTTTTTCAAAGGCATCCATTATACGCGGTAATTCTTTATCAACATTAATGGCCCAGCCGTAACCTCTTACTTTAACGGATACTACCGCCCCCGAATGGGTCTTAAATGGGATATTCTTATATAAGGTGGATTGAGAATTGTTAATTTCAGTAAGCTTATTTTTAATATCACCGGCATCATCAACCTTAATCTGCAAATCTTTTGAAATAGATGCATTTTTAATTAATTCTCCAGCGTTTAAGGTAAAAACTTTATCCTGTACTTTATAATCAACCGTTTGAGCTAAGAACTCTTCCAGCCTTTTCTGTTGATTTTTTACAAACTCGCTGTCTTCTTTAATGGGCTGTATGTAAACAGGATTGAGTCGGATCTCACTGATATATTCTTGCTTATCATACTCCTTCATAAGACTGGCAACATCATACTGCTCTCCGCTAACGCTGGGGGTGACAACAATTTGGCCTTGTTGTAACCGAACCACTGCATCTTGTGGCACTTTTAAGCTTTGGTTCATGGCTAACAACTTATCTTCAACCTGTTTTTTTAAAGTATGGCTTCGATACTGATCCAGAGAACTGGGAATTAAAGAATAGTCCTTCGCTTTTGAAGAAGGAAAAAATGTCCATTGGTTCTTTACTAATTTTTTCACATCGGACAGATCTTTCTCCGTGAATGCCATCTTTGTATCGGTTCCATCTATAATTTGTTGGGTCCCAACATAGACAACATTTTTTAATTCGGAAGATTTTAATTTTCCAAGTGCCTCATCTGCGGTCATGCCTCCTACTTTAGTACCGTTAATCTTGATTTGTGAATTAAAATGGGTTGCCTGATAATAGCTGCCTGCTGCAATGAAGAGCGCGATAATGATGATGATACTTGCCGTAATAAACTTCCAGTTTGCATACCACTTAGGTGAATAGACCTGTTGTTTCTCAATTTCTTGTACATTTACCGTGCTTTCCATTAAGTTTCCCCTCATACCTGACCTCCAGCTAATAATATCTGATGACCTTAAACCATAAGGTTTGTAAAAATGATTACTGATTTTTAGAAAAAAAAGTAAATTATACTACTATTCTACAAAAAGTCATATTCGAACATTGTCGGTTTTTGTGTGTGTTTACATTTTTTATTTTATTTTTTTCTCTATCACAAATAACTAGATATTTGACTTATACTCTAGGTCTGAGTCTCATCACTTACCCACAAGATGGATAAATAGTATAATAT
>NZ_JBALNY010000087.1:0-229 GCF_036962145.1 Bacillus sp. JJ1764
ATTAACTACCGGTGCTGCTGGGGCCGTTACATCTTTAACCGTTACTTCTGATTTCTCACTTGTGTTACCAGCTGTATCTGTTGCTGTTATGGTAATGATGGAACCTGCTTCTTGTTTTGAGATGTTAATTATAAACTTGCTATCCTGGTCAGCTGTCACTTTTCCGAGCTCCCTGCCATTTACTGTGGCTACTACCTCGGAGCCTGATTCCGCTGTTCCTTTTACCACT
>NZ_JBALNY010000087.1:374-7759 GCF_036962145.1 Bacillus sp. JJ1764
ATCTGTTACTGGATTTACTACTGGTGCTGCTGGAGCCGTTACATCTTTAACCGTTACTTCTGATTTCTCACTTGTGTTACCAGCTGCATCTGTTGCTGTGACAACAATTTTTGTTCCTGCTACTTGTTTTGCAATAGGGATGGTGAATTTACCTGAACCATCTACAACAACATGACCAAGTTCAACTTCACCGACCTCAGCTGTTACAGTTACTCCAACCTTTGCAGTTCCTGTAATAACAGCATCAGCATCTGTTACTGGATTTACAACTGGTGCATCAGGTGCGGCAGTTGTAACAGTTCCAATCAGTTCTCTTGTATCCCTTACACGAATACGTTCCCCTTGTGCAAAAGAACCGGATAAACCTACTGCTTCCAAAGTGTCACCCGTTTTAAGTACAGGAACTGGAGCTTCTGGATGTTGGTTCACAATATATCCATCCGTAAAGACTAATACATCTCCGGAACCGTCATTTATCAAATATGAATTATCGTCAAACTTTGAAACAACTTTACCTTTTACTTTTACAAGGAGACCCTTATTCATATCGGTTGTAGCTTCTCCTGTTGTCACCTCTTTAGGTTGAAGCGGTTCACCTGTACCAAGTTTGATTACATCTTTTGCGAAACTTGTAAACTCTAATTCTTTGTTGTTTTCAAAGGTTTTAATGTGACCATATACACGTACCTTATCTCCCGCTTTTAAGGAACCATCTGGGACTTCTAGGAATGCCATAATTCCGCCTGTTGCATCCTGTAAGTAGAAAGCATCAAAGAATACTCCTGCACCAGTTGTAACTGTTCCTTCAACAACTACATTTGTATCATCGGCCAATTTGCGGACATCCTCAATATTTGCAACCTTTTCTTCACGATGTGACAACCAGTTTACGGAGTTAAGTGTAAATTCGTCATTCCCCTTCGGTTCAAACGATTCATCTATTTGCTTATCATTAAAGATATTCATACCAGATACAATAATCCGTCCTTGTTCACCAATTTCCTCGGATGCAATCAGTGGAATCGCGGATCCACCTGTTGTGTCTGAAACAGCATCATAAGTGTATCCGCCTTTGATATTACCTTGATAGGTTGTTTCGTTACCTTTCGCAAGTATTACCACTTTCCCATTTTCCGTCAGCGGTTGATTATCCGCCCCTGATAAGCTTGTACCGCTATAATAATCAATAAATGAAACACGGTCAGTAATTTGATTAGACACTAATCCAGGATGGATTCTGACAGCAAATGGACTTACCGCCGGATCACTCCAGAAGTTTCCTGTCTTGCTTAAGTCAAATACCCCGTCATTACCCATTCGAATGGACGAACCAATATCGCCTAATAGTGAATTATTAATGGTAGGGTCAGTGCTGTTATTGCTCTTTCCAGCCATTAATATTGAACCGCCATTTTTCATGAAATTTGCTATTGCTGCACGTTCACTTGCAGATAATGCTGTTCTTGCATGAGTTATAACTAAGATTTTTACATTAGCTAACACTTCATCTGTTAATGCAGCTTTATTTTCAAGAACAGTATATCCTTCTTTTTGAAGCATTAGAGTAAAGGATTTTAAGTTATCCTTGTATGTCCCGCCGTCAGCAGAAGTATTTTCGTTACCATGGTAGGCATCAATTAATACCTTTATACCTAGCGGTTCTTTGATCTTCACTGCTAATGAGTAAGTTGTATCTCCGAGATCAAGACCATCGGATGACGTTACCACGACAATAATCTTATGATCTCCTTTTATTGGACTTGTCCAAGTAGCAGAAGCTGCTGCTGAACTCTTGGAAAGGATTGAAGAAATAGTATTCGTCCCAATTAAGTTCTCCTGCTTCACTTCATCATAATAGAAGTCTACCTTTAAGTTTTTCACGACCTCTGTACCGTTATTTGCAACCGTTGCTTTTAATGTTGCCGGGTTGCCGCCCACGATAACTCCACCATCAATATCAACGCTGTTAACTTTCACATCAACAGCTTCTTCTTTCGACCAAATTGGTGCAGAGTAAATACGCTCCCCATCCATTTGTGTAACCTTGATTACAAACCATTGTTGGCCGCCAGTTACCGAATAGGTTGGATTCCAAGTAAAGTCCTTGGTCATTGGTGTAATAGAATCTATTACTTTTCCACCATTTGTAATTAATTCAACCTTTGCAATTCTATCGTCAGATTTATAACTTGTCGGAAGATAGTTATAATCACTATCATTATGCTCTTCAGTTACTAAGTCACTACCCGACACTTTAAATTTCAAACTTTTGCTATCGACTGTTGACCCCATGTAATAGCCATTTGCTAGAACGTCTAAAGTAAAGTTTGGATCCTCTTCCATGTAAACACGCATGTTACGCATGGAGTGCATTAATGATTCTTGGGATAAGTCATCTGCAACAATAACTGTACGAGCATTCACTTGCCCCCATGTTCCTTCATGGTTATCCTCACCATAAGTAGGAGCCACGTGCCAGCCTAAGTCTAAAGCAGAGAAATACTTACCTTCTGCATTTGCATAACCGTAGTGTCCAGATCCATTTCCTACTTCCAACATAGTAAATAACTTGTCTACATCCTTATTATATGGCTTAAAGTTGTTAAAGGCATTTGCAGACATATCCGGGTGATTAAATTGACCAACAATATCATCGTAAGTCATAACCCATGCATAATACTGATTTAAATCCTGGTATTGCTTACCATTAATATTTCGATCGATAAAATTATCAGATCCAAAGATATTGGAATGTCCCCATGTCGTTGAGGTCATTTCAAAAGCCGGAAATACTACATAATCACCATTTTTGGTATATTGTTTGGCAAGATCTTTCGTTAATTGCCATTGGGATCCTCCTGAACGCTCCGGTACAGATGTACCCGAAGCTGTTTTACGTTCTACAGTATCAGTACCCAGCTTTTCCGGGTCAATATCATGAGAGTGGTCAGAGAATGCAAACCAATCATAATGATGGTATTTACCAGCTTTTAAAGCATCTTCAGGATTTCCTGCACCATCATGTGAAATACTTGTATGGTTATGGGTAGTACCACGATAGTGATTTCCTCCAGTAAAACGTGGAACAATTTCAAATGTCCATGTTTTTTCAGTAAGATTCCCTTTAGTATCCTTTGCAGAAACCTTTACTGTGTGAATTCCCAATGCCAGATCTGTATCCGGCAAATATTTCACTTGTGTTTTACTGATTGTAGCTGCAGGTACTTTAAGCTCCTGTCCATCTAATAAAAATTGAATAGTTGTTTCGTCAACACCGCTTGGGTCATTAAGAATGGCAGATATTTCAGGTGTTGGGCTTTCTACCTTGTCATTAACCTGTGGTGTTTCACCAGTGATGGCTGGACCAGTCTTGTCATCAATTAAAGTAACTGCATATGGATTTGTGTTTGTACCAGCAGATTGAACTTGTGTACCAGCTTTAGCTTCAATATAATACTCGAACCCAGCTTGTGGTACATTTCCGGCAGTCAAAGTGGCAGTATAGCGTCCATTACCGTCATTAATCAAGGCTACAGGTAAATACTCAGCAGTTCCAGTTTCTCTGTAGTAAACCGTTACGGACTCGGCACCGTCAGCATTGGCTACAAATTCAACATTGGCACCTTTATAGACTTCAGTTAGTGCAGTGTGTGTGATACCAAGAATCGGTGTAATATCCTTAATATCACGTGGGTAAACCTGGTAGCCACTCGTTGCTGAAGTATTTGTAGTATACTGTCCTAATACCCCTGTTACGACATAGCTTTTTCCAATCACAAAATCAGTTTCAGGTTTAATACCTGTTGCACCCATTACCCTTAAAGTTGTCGTTTTGTTATTCTCATCGGCAAATGTTACATTATAGTTTGCCCCTGAGGCAGCAACAGCTGTTACCTTGCCTGTTAGAGTAATAAGACTGCCTTCAAGCGGTTCAGCAGTTGCATAGGTAATTGAATCTAATAGGGTTAATACTTTGGCTGCAGGAATTGGTTCCCCTTCACTAATTTTTTCAATTGATGTTGGTTCAAATTCCGTTAATCCGTTGTACACTAAAATCTTACCAGTAACACGAAGCTTGTCCCCTTTAAGGACTTTATACCCGATATCAAGAGTAGAGCTGAAAATATTGATACCAGCCGTATCATCTTGAAGGTAGAAGTTTTGTTTTTGTGTTCCAAGAATTTGGTTGTCAACGGTAGCCACACCTTCAACTGTAAAGAATTTATTTAGGTTGACAGGCTGACCTTTTGCATCGGAAGCACGTACTTCCGAAAGCTTGGATACTACCGTCGTATCCGCCTTTGTAACAGAAACAGGAATACTTTCTAACATAATTCCTTTTGCTGTGCTCGTCGTTTGCGTCACATAAACTGTATTGGGAGCATTACTAATTGTTAAGTTAAAATCTCCGGAAACGCCAGCCTTTAGGGCTGAAGTATTTAGCTTTTCAGCTAAATTGGGTGTAGCAGTCGGATAAACATTAATGATTGCATTTGCTGCAGCTGCACCTGTACCGCCAATTAATGTACCGACACCATCCGCAATAACATAGCTTAATTTTGTCTGATCAACGGATGTACTAGGGATAGCCAAATTAACTTGGATGGGAGCACTTTCTGCCAATCCAGTTTGTGTTGCCGCTACATATACGGAAGTTAATGCTTTACTAGATTCGAAGCTAATATCAAATGACCCATCATCAGAAGCTGTTTTTGTTGCAAGAGCAGAACCATTGGATGCGCTTTCATAAATGCCGACAATTGAACCAGCCTCAACCGCATTAGCTTGTCCAGTTACATTAACAGTAGTTCCATTTTGTGTGAATTGAATGTTGATTCCCTTTGGCTGCAAGCTTTGAACTGGAACCATTGGGTCTTCTGTAGGACTTGACGTGTTTCTAGGAGTGGCAACAGGACCTACATAAAAGTCTGCTGCATTATCATCAGTATCCCATGCATTCCCTTTTCCAGGTGCTGGGTCAACGTTTGCGTATGGTCTGCGTTGCGCACTAGTTGTGTTTGAAGGTGCTTTTGTCGCTGCTGAACCCTCATAGGAAGTGGCACCACCCATTCCTAAAAAATCAATTGCTTCAGAAGGTTTTGCCCCAGATGCTGCCGTTGTTTTATCCTTAAATAAGGCAATCTTTGCACCTGAGCCTGACATTGTTAAGGCACCACTGGCATCAGGTGTCGGTAAATCCGCACCGTTTGCTCCACCTGCTTCTGCAATAAGATAATATCCATGCGCTTTAATACTACCTTTTAGTGGTGTGACTTGCCAGCTTGTACCAGTAGTGGAAGCATACTGTACAGACCAACCATCTAGAGTTACATCTTGGTCAGTTGGGTTATACAGTTCAATAAAGTCTTTATTATATGGTGCTCCTGTATTACCCCCACCACCAAAATACTGGGAGATAACCACATGATCAGCCTGCTCCGCATGAGCGCTGCCAATTAAGCTACTTGGCAAAAATGTACTGATCAATAGGAGCGCTGCTGTGATCATACTGATCCAGCGTTTCATTTTTCTCTGTCGCCTATTCATTCAACAACCACCCTCTAAAAATTATAGTAAAATGGCTAATTCTCCCTATCAATGAAAAAATAGCCTATTTCTCTCTTATTCTACAATTTTCTCCAATAAATAGATACTAACAAATCTGTGAGTAACTATATTTTTTTAAAATAATTTTTATTTTAGGAATGTATACAAAAATTAGGCAATGTGATTATATTAAGAGGGAGCTGCTGATTAGGTATTTAATCCATCATAATAGTAATTCAAGGGGGCAAGTGTAACTCATATGTTTACTAGTTTTAGACAAAAGGATTCATCTTTTTATAAAAAGCAATTTTTTCTTTTCTTTTCTTTTTTAATGATTCAATTTGCTTTCATCCCCAAACAGGCAGAAGCACATTCTTACAGTGCTAGTTATTCTCAAATAACGATGAACAAGGATAAAACAGAAATTGTCTTTTCACTTGATACTCTATCGATATTTGAACTTCTACCAAAAATTGACACAAATAAAGATTGGATTCTTCAAAATTCAGAATTAAAAAAGGGCCAGCATCATTTGAAAGAGCTGATTACGGAAGGACTTACCCTGGATCGCAACAACCATGAGCAAGCGCCCAATGTTGAAAAAATAAAGATTGTAAAAAAAAGCAACAAAGAATTTTTATCCGTTTATCTTCGTTTTCCTGCTTTTTCACCGGGAGATACTATTGTCTTTAACGATGGATTTTACTATCATGACACAACTGCAAACTATGTTAATCTAATATCCGCAAATATTATGGGAGAAACAAGTGAGGCGGTCTTACAGGGAGATAACCGTACGTGGACAATCCTAATCACCGAAGCTCAGCAGGAGCAAGGGTCATCTGACAATCAAACGGACCACCCTCAACAAACGCCAAAACAAACGAAGACCATGAATACTACTTCAA
The DNA here is from genome assembly GCF_036962145.1 of Bacillus sp. JJ1764. Lineage (NCBI taxonomy): Bacteria > Bacillati > Bacillota > Bacilli > Caryophanales > Bacillaceae > Bacillus > Bacillus sp. JJ1764. The sequence continues at coordinate 6,830 of NZ_JBALNY010000087.1, forward strand.
CAGCAACATCATCCACCTGGTTTTCCTTTTTCAAACTGGGGATGCTGCATATTCTAACTGGGTATGATCACCTTTTATTTCTTTTTGCTCTATTGTTAAGAAAGCAAACTTGGAAGCAATATGCCGCGATTGTTACGTCCTTTACGATCGCCCATAGTATAACTCTTAGTCTTGCCGTGTTAGGTGTGGTTACCCTTCCATCAAGATTTGTGGAATCTGTCATTGCCTTTAGTATTTGTTATGTTGCTTTAGAGAATATTTTCCGAAAAGAGATCAATCACCGTTGGACTCTGACTTTCCTATTTGGATTAATCCATGGACTTGGGTTTGCTAGTATTTTGCGGGAGATGGCGATTCCAAAAAGCCATTTAGCTGTTGCGCTAGTTAATTTTAATTTGGGTATTGAAGCCATCCAGCTAACTATTGTCTTGGTTCTCCTCCCAATCCTTGCGTTCATTCAAAAGCAAAAAAAATACAGCATCTATGTAAAAGTTGGGTCAATCATTATTACCCTTTTAGGGGGATTTTGGCTCGTTGAACGCATCTTTTTTTAAATCCATCTTATTGCTTTGTTTCCTTGACGCTCGCCATTCGGCGAGTTTCTTTATTTTTCCCACAAAAATTGAGATAATAGTGTTAACCATATTTATTCAAATTGTGAGGTACAAAAATGTTAAAAGAGAAAAAAAACACCCAGCATTTAGCAACCATTTCACTTATTGTGATGGCTGCTGGTTTTCTGATTACGATTCCTCTGGAGCCATCGATTTGGAGAACCATACTTCAAGGCGGTTTTGAAGCTGGCCTTGTCGGAGGACTTGCTGACTGGTTTGCGGTAACAGCCTTATTTCGCCATCCTTTGGGTCTTCCCATTCCACATACAGCCCTTTTGCCAAAAAACCGTGAAAAAATCATTGCGAAAATTATTTC